>NZ_WTFC01000038.1:0-25801 GCF_009795795.1 Gilliamella sp. Pas-s95
GTGGTGCGAAGGTGCTAGTATAAATCACCTTTCTACTTTCTTCACTCCACCGTGTTTAAAATTGCACTTCATATTTGAATCCAGGTTAGTTTTATTTATTTTAACAAATAAATCAATATGTTATAAATAATTGGTTAACAATCTATTATTTTGTGAAATTTTGTGGTAAAAAGTGGGGGTAAGTGGTAAAAATGACTTTTTAATTAACATTTTGATTTTTTTTAATTAAAAAATAAAAAAATATAAATAATGGTACTTTTATGTTTAGTGGTGCAATTTCGGTTAATTTAGATAATAAAGGACGGTTAGCAATTCCTACTCGTTACCGTGAACCTTTATCTGAAGGTATTGTGTGCACAATTGGTTTATACCATTCTTGTTTGACGCTTTATTCTCTATCTGAATGGAAATGTATTGAACAACAGCTTGCAACATTATCAACGATTGTAGAAGCTGAACGTAGAATTAAGCGATTGTTATTGGGGTATGCAACTGAATGTTTGATGGACAATTCAGGTCGAATTTTATTGCCATCTACGTTACGTACTTATGCAAAATTAGAAAAAAATACAATGTTTGTTGGTCAATCTAATAAATTTGAAATTTGGGATGAGGCGATTTGGTATCAACAAATTAACGATGATATTGCTGCATTACCAACCGATATTGAAAACTTATCAGATAATTTGAAAAGTTTAACTATTTAATAAGAGTAAAAAATTGATGGATTATCAACATACAACGGTTTTATTAAACGAAGCTGTAAACGCATTAAATATAAAAAAAGATGGTATTTATGTTGATGGCACTTTTGGGCGAGGTGGGCATTCTAGTTTAATACTGGAACAACTTGGTGCACAAGGTCGATTGATTGCGATTGATCGTGATGAGCGAGCTGAGCAAGTTGCTTTACAGATAACTGATCCTCGATTTACTTTTATTCGTAGTGAGTTTTCAAATATGTACCAATATATTGATAAACTTGGACTAATGGGTAAGATTGATGGCATCTTGTTAGATCTTGGTGTTTCTTCTCCACAACTTGATGACCCCAAAAGGGGATTTTCTTTTATGCGTGATGGACCACTTGATATGCGTATGAATACCCATAAAGGTTTAACAGCAAGTGAATGGTTACTCAGCAGTGATGAAGACGATATCGCGTGGGTGTTAAAGACATTTGGTGAAGAGAAATTTGCTAAACGTATTGCTCGAGCGATCGTGGAGCAAAATAAAGTGTCACCGATCACGCATACTTTGGAGTTGGCTAATTTAATTGAAAAAGCAACACCAAGAAAAGATAAAAATAAGCATCCAGCTACACGTAGTTTTCAGGCTATTCGTATTTATATTAATAGCGAATTGGAAGAAGTTGAGCAAGTATTAAATAGTAGTTTATCTGTTCTTGCCAATCATGGAAGGCTTGCTGTTATTAGCTTTCATTCTCTAGAAGATAGAATTGTAAAGCAATTTATTAGTAAACAGAGTAAAGGTCCGAATTTACCCGATCGATTACCACTAACAGAACAACAAATTAAACAATATGGTAGTGTTAAATTCAGATCTCTTGGCAAAATTAAGCCAAATACTATTGAAATTAATAATAACCCGCGTTCTCGAAGCGCAATATTAAGGGTAGCAGAAAGGAAAAATGAATAGTAACCAATACAATGAGACTTCTTTAGATAAAACCTACATTGATAAAGATCCTCAAAAAAGACCGAGTAGGAGTTTATTTGGTTTAATTATTAGTGATTTATTTGGTCATCAAAAAATTTCATTGATATTACTTGTAATGATTATTATTTCTGCTGGTGCTGTATTAATAACAACGCAGCAGGTTCGTAAACAGCTATTTGAACGCGAGCAACTTTTGTTAGAACAAGATGTTTTAGAAAGTGAATGGAGAAATTTGGTTATTGAGGAAAATGTACTTGCTGATCCAAAGCGTGTTGAAGAAAAAGCTAAGAACCAATTAGGTATGTCTTATGTGACACCACAAAATGAAACAGTTATTGTGATAAAGAGTAAATAATGAAACCTGTCACTAAACATCAAAAAGATAAAGTTAAAAAGATTGTAAAGGTAAATAAAGCCAATAAACTGAATAGTAAAAAACAGTTTTTTACACTGAATCGTTTTTATATTGTATATGGTTTTATTATTTTTGCGATTATTTGTCTTATTATTCGAATGGCACTATTGCAAATTATTGAGCCTGATAAACTTATTGCTGAAGGCAATAAGCGTTCTATTCGTCACCAAGAAATGGATGCGCCAAGAGCCATGATCACCGATCGTAATGGTCGAGCATTAGCAGTAAGTGTACCGATGTTTGATGTTTGGGCGGATCCTAAAATTGTGGTACAAAAAGGTGGTGTTAAAGCAAATGATATCAGGTGGCAAGGGCTAGCTAAAACGTTAAATATCCCTATGTCAACATTAGAACAAAAACTAGGCAATCCATCAATGCGATTTGTTTATTTGTCTAAACAAGTAACACCAACAATATCTGACTATTTAAAAAAACTGAAATTACCGGGAATATCATTTGCAAAAACATCTAAACGTTATTACCCAGCGGCAGAAAATATAGCTCAATTAATTGGTTTAACAGATATTGATGAAAATGGTACTGAAAAGGGATCTGAAGGTATCGAAAAAAGTTTCAATAAGTGGTTAATTGGAGAATCGGGGCAAAGAATAGTTAGGCGTGACCGAGTAGGTCGTGTTATTGAGGAATTAGAGCGAACGGAAAGTGAAACAGCATCAGATCTCACTTTAAGTATTGATGAACGTTTACAATCTTTAGTTTATAGTGAACTAAGTCAGGCGGTTGAGTTTAATAAGGCTGATAGCGGTACTGCGGTTTTAATAGATGTGCATACCGGTGAGATTTTAGCGATGGCAACCAGTCCATCTTATAATCCAAATAATCGTTCATCAATTGATTATAGTTTATTGAGAAATAGAGCTGTTACCGATGCATTTGAACCCGGTTCTACAGTTAAACCTTTAGTTGTGATGGCTGCCTTAGAGAAAAAAATTGCGGATTTGAATACTATTGTTGATACCAGACCATTTTTAGTAAATCGTTATGAAATTAAAGATGTATCGTATCAAAAATCATTGAATTTGGCTGGTATTTTAGAAAAATCAAGTAATGTAGGCGTGAGTAAATTAGCCTTACAAATGCAGTCTAATGAGCTTGTTGAATATTATAGTCGTTTTGGATTAGGTCAACCCACAGGGCTTGGTTTGGGCGGTGAAGTTAGTGGTTCAATTGCAGCTGATAGAACCCGAAAGTGGGCAGATATTGAGCGGGCAACTTTTGCTTTTGGATATGGGTTAAGCGTGACTCCTCTACAATTAGCAAGGGCCTATGCAACTATTGGTAGTTATGGAGTTTATCGTCCTGTTTCTATTTTAAAAGTGACCGAACCTGTTAAAGGTGAGAGAGTTGTAGAAGAAAAAATAGCTAAAACAGTAGTTCAATTAATGGAAGCGGTTGCAGTGACTGGTGGTGGGACTAAGGCATCTGTTCCTAGCTATAGTGTAGGGGTAAAAACAGGTACAGCCAAGAAATTATCTGGCGGACGCTATGTTAATCAATATCTTGCTTATACCGCAGGTATCGCACCAGCTACAGGGCCAAAATATTCATTGGTTGTTGTTATTGATAATCCTAAAGCTGGTCAATATTATGGTGGTTCAGTTTCAGCTCCTGTATTTAGTCGCATTATGGGTGGCGTGTTAAGAACGATGAATGTTCAGCCTGATCGCCAAGTTGATGGACAAATGATTATTTATTAATAGGTAAAAAATGATGGCTACAAGCACGTTTAAAACATTATTTGAATTATTAGGTGGGAACCAAAATTTAGAACTGGACGATTTTCCACTTAATCATTTGCGTATTGATAGTCGTAACGTGAAAAAAAATGATGTTTTTGTTGCTATAAAGGGACATTCTGTTGATGGTCGTGTATTCATCCCTCAAGCTATTTCAGCCGGTGCAGTTGCTGTGCTAGTCGAAACAAATAGCAAATTAAGTGATTTAAAAATAGATTATCTTGAGCATGATAATAAATTTGTAATCCCACAAATTAGTGTTTTTCAACTTTCACGGCGTTTGTCCGTGATTGCTAATGATTTTTATCATTCCCCTTCTAAAAAATTATCAGTTATTGGTGTAACCGGAACAAATGGAAAAACAACTGTTACACAACTCATTGCTCAATGCACAACATTACTCAACGATAAAACAGCAATTTTAGGAACTATTGGTAATGGTATTTATAATCAACTTGAACCAGCTGTAAATACAACCGCATCGGCAATAGATGTACAATCTTTATTATCTGATTTTGTAAAAGAACAAGTAAAAGTTGTAGCGATGGAGGTTTCTTCTCATGGACTTGTAATGAATCGAGTTAAAGGTTTAAATTGTGCTGCAACAGTCTTTACCAACTTGAGTCGTGATCATCTTGATTATCATAAAACCATGAGTAAATATGCAAAAGCAAAATGGTCATTATTTAGTCCTGATGAAAAAGAAAGGTTAGTTGAAAATTCAGGGAAATCGATTATTAATTATGATGATAAATATGGTAAACGATGGATTGAAAAGCTTTCATATGTGACAGCTGTATCATGCCAACCGAAATCATTATGTCGGTTAAAAGCTTTAAATAGACCTTATGTTGGTGTATCTATGATCGAATATAATGATAAAGGCGCTAAAATTCATATGGAGTCAAGTTGGGGAAATGCCATTATCAATAGTCGGTTATTAGGTGAATTTAATGTTTCTAACTTATTACTATCTATTGCCACATTACTAACACTTAATTATCCATTTTTTGCTGTAGTGAATATGGCTTGCTTTCTTAAGCCGATTTGTGGTCGGATGGAAGTGTTACATGAAAAAAATAGCCCTACAGTCATTATTGATTATGCGCATACGCCAGATGCATTACAAAAGGCATTACAAGCGAGCCGAATCCACTGTCAAGGAACGTTATGGGTTATTTTCGGTTGTGGTGGTGATAGAGATACAGGGAAAAGACCATTAATGGCAGAAATTGCGGAACAATTTGCTGACAAAATTGTGCTAACTAATGATAACCCCCGAACCGAAGATGAAATAAAGATTATTCACGATATTCAACAAGGTTTACATAGCACTGACAACATACAAATAATCCCCGATAGAATTCAGGCTATTACACAAACATTATCGCAAGCCAAAATTAATGATGTGATTTTAATTGCAGGTAAGGGTCATGAGGACTATCAAATAATTGGTAAAACCAAATACCACTATTCTGATCAAGAAATAGTGAAACAGCTTTTAGGAGCAGAGAATTGGTCATGATTCCATTAAAAATTAAAAAAATAAAAGAAGTTGTGAATGGTCAATCTTATTATATTCAAGATGAAAATAAGGTTATTGATTCTATTTGTACCGATTCCAGAAAAATTACCCCACAGTCATTGTTTATTGCATTAGCTGGTGATAATTTCGATGGGCATAAATTTGTTTCACAGGCAATAAAAGATGGTGCTATTTTGGCTATTGTTAATCATAAAATAGATGATACTTCAATACCACAAATAGTCGTCGATGATACTCGGCAATCACTCGGACAAATTGCCACTTTTATTCGAGAACAGAGCCAAGCTAAAATTGTTGCTTTAACTGGCTCATCAGGAAAGACTTCCGTTAAAGAGATGACGGCGGCAATTTTACAACATTGCGGGCAAACACTTTACACGCAAGGTAATTTTAATAACGATATTGGTGTTCCATTAACATTATTTCGCTTAACCGAGCAAGACCAATTTGCAGTGGTAGAACTAGGTGCTAATCATATTGGCGAAATTGCCTATACAACCAATATAGTTAAACCGCAAAGTGCTTTAATTAATAATATTGCCGAGGCCCATATTGAAGGGTTTGGTTCACTTGAAGGTGTGGCAACTGCTAAAGGTGAAATTTTTGTAGGACTACCTAAAAATGGCATCGCTATCATTAATTTAGATAGTTGTTCTGATAAATGGTTTACTAAGCTGACAAACAAGAAGATTTGGACTTTTTCGTTATCAAATTCATCAGCAGATTTTTATGCTAGTAATATTCAACATACTGAAAGTACGGCCTTTACATTGCATACACCAGAAGGTGAGTGCTCAATTCTCTTACCGTTAGTTGGATTGCATAATGTATCGAATGCGATCGCCGCATCCGCTCTAGCAATCTCAGTTGGTGCAAATTTGAATCAAGTTAGAGAGGGTTTAACAACTTTAACACCTGTAAAAGGTCGATTATTTCCAATAAAATTAAATCAAACCCAATTAATTTGGGATGATTCTTATAACGCCAATGTTGGATCAATGTCAGCAGCAGTTAAGGTGTTGGCAAAACAGCCAGGATATAGAGTTTTAGTTGTTGGCGATATGGGGGAACTTGGTAATGAGGCTGGAAAATATCATAGACAAATAGGTGAACTTGCTTATCAAGAAAAACTTGATTGTGTTGTGAGTGTTGGTAAATTAAGTCAATATATTAGCCAGTATAGCGGTGTAGGTTATCATTTTAATAATAAACAAGATGCAGTGAATTTTCTGTTAATGCTCTTACGTCAACATTCTACTTTAACAATGTTAGTTAAAGGTTCACGTAGTGCGAAAATGGAAGAGCTTATCGAAAAAATTCAAATTGAACAACTCAAAATGAGTCAGGATTAAAATTATGTTGGTGTGGATATCAGAATATTTAGTTAAACATTTTAGTTTTTTTAATGTTATTTCTTATTTAACTGTAAGAGCAATTTTAGCTTTGTTAACCTCATTGTTAATTTCATTAATAATGGGGCAAAAAGTCATTGATTGGTTACAAAAATTACAAATTGGCCAAGTTGTTCGCCATGATGGACCTGAATCTCATTTAAGTAAAAAAGGTACACCAACAATGGGAGGTACATTAATTCTTGCATCAATTTCGATCTCGGTATTTTTATGGGCAGATCTTCGTAACCCTTATGTTTGGTTGGCATTATTTGTATTAATTGGCTATGGAATTATTGGTTTTGCTGATGATTATTTAAAAGTTATTCGTAAAAATACAGCGGGTCTTATTGCAAGGTGGAAGTATTTTTGGCAATCGGTCATTGCATTAATTGTTGCTTTTGGTCTTTATGTTTATGGAAAAGATAGCTCAGTAACTGTACTAGTTGTGCCTTTTTTTAAAGATGTTATGCCACAGTTAGGATTATTATTTATTCTTTTTACCTATATTGTCATTGTGGGGGCTGGCAATGCTGTTAATTTAACTGATGGGCTGGATGGATTAGCTATTATGCCGACAGTCTTTGTTGCTGCTGGTTTTGCTCTAGTATCTTGGGCAACGGGCAATGTTAATTTTGCTGCTTACTTACATATTCCTTATATTAAATTTGGTGGTGAATTGATGATTGTCTGTACCACAATTATTGGTGCTGGGTTAGGTTTTCTATGGTTTAATACTTATCCTGCTATGGTTTTTATGGGGGATGTCGGATCGCTTGCATTGGGGGGGGTATTTGGCATTATAGCTGTTTTATTACGACAAGAATTCCTATTATTGATAATGGGTGGCATATTTGTTGTAGAAACATTATCCGTAATTTTGCAAGTTGGTTCATATAAATTAAGAGGTAAACGGATATTTAAAATGGCACCGATTCATCACCATTATGAATTAAAAGGTTGGCCAGAACCTCGTGTTATTGTACGTTTTTGGATTATTTCATTAATGTTGGTATTAATCGGTTTATTAACTTTGAAATTACGTTAATTTAAAAACAGCTCAGGATTGAATCATGGTTAGCTATCAAGGTAAAAATATTGTTATTGTCGGATTAGGTATCACTGGTCTTTCTTGTGTGAATTATTTTCTTGCTCAAAATATTATCCCAAAAGTAATTGATACTCGTTTAAAGCCGCAAGGATTAGAACAATTAGATAACCGAATTAATTATCACTTGGGAGATTTAAAAATTGATTGGTTGCTAAATGCCGATTTAATTATCGTTAGCCCAGGCATTCCATTATCAACCCCTGAATTACAAAAAGCTAAAGAAAAAGGCGTAGAAATTATAGGTGATATTGAACTTTTTTGTCGTGAAGTTAATGCCAAATCTAATAAAAAAATTGTTGCTATTACTGGCGCAAATGGTAAAACTACTGTTACTACATTAATTGGTAAAATCATTAAGTCAGCAGGTATTAGTGTTGGTGTTGGTGGTAATATAGGACAGCCTGCATTATCTTTATTAAACCAAGATTACGTTGTATATGTTCTAGAACTATCGAGCTTTCAGCTAGAAACAACTTACAGCTTAAAAGCGACAGTTGCAACAATTTTAAATATTTCAGAAGACCATATGGATCGTTATCCTCTTGGTTTAATGCAATATGTTGAGGCTAAGCACCGGATTTATCATAATGCAACATACTGTGTTATTAACAATGACGACCAATTAACCATTCCAACAGATAAACAAAGCGATATAGTTTCATTTGGTGTTGATAAAGGTAATTATCATTTAGATAACCACTATGAGCATCTGATTGTACAAGATCAACCTTTGCTAGCAACAAAAATGATGAAATTAACTGGATGTCATAACTATCTTAATGCATTAGCAGCTTTAGCGATAGCTGATAAATTAAATATTTCACGGCAATCAAGCATTGCAACAATTGCTTCATTTCATGGTTTACCACATCGGTTTGAATTAGTGTTGGAAAAAAATGGTGTAAAGTGGATTAATGATTCCAAAGCAACCAATGTTGGTAGCACTGAAGCCGCTCTAAACAGTGTGGTTTGCAAAGGAAAATTATATTTATTATTAGGTGGAGATGGAAAATCTGCTGACTTTTCGTTATTAATTCCTTACTTAAAAAATAGGAATATAGAGGTTTTTTGTTTTGGTCGAGATCGTTATTTACTTAGTAAATTAGCTCCAAATATAACAACAGTTACAGAGACAATGGCTGAATCAATGCAAATTATTGCTAAAAAAGTGGTATCAAATGATGTGGTTCTACTTTCTCCCGCTTGTGCAAGTTTAGATCAGTTTAAAAATTACGTTGAACGAGGAAAACAGTTCGCACATCTTGCTGAACAATATACTCAAGGGAGTGGAATATGACATTATTTTGGTTAAAAAAACAAGTTAATCCACATATCCCATTTGACAATCAGTTACTTTGGACTGTGCTTGGTTTAATGATTTTTGGCTTAATAATGGTAACATCGTCTTCGATGTCATTTAATGATAGTAATCCATTCTTTTATACACAACGAGAGCTTATTCAGTTAGGAATATCGTTATTTTTAATGTCTATTACGTTGTATATTCCGATGCAACGTTGGCAACAGTTCGGTTCAGTGTTACTAATCATTTCTATTATTATGTTAATTGTTGTATTGGGTATAGGTTCTTCAATTAATGGTGCATCGCGTTGGATACCGTTAGGGGTATTTAATTTTCAGCCTGCAGAGCTTTCAAAATTAGCACTATTTTTATTTTTAGCTGGTTATTTATCGCGTAAATCTGAAGAAGTACAAAGTGGGTTTTGGGGTTTTTTTAAACCAATGGTTGTTATGGCCGTACTCTCTATTTTATTACTTAAGCAACCTGATTTAGGTACTGTTATCGTTTTATTTATGGTAACTATTGGTATCCTATTTATTGCTGGTGCCCAATTGTGGCAATTTATTGCTATTTTGCTAACAGGTGTTGGTGCAGTGATTTGTTTGATTTTATACGAGGCTTACCGTTTAACTCGACTGTTAACCTTTCTTGACCCTTGGCAAGATGCAACTGGTTCAGGTTATCAATTAGTTGCCTCATTAATGGCAATTGGTAGTGGAGGAATTACAGGACAAGGTATGGGAAATTCTATTCTGAAATTAGGTTATTTACCTGAATGTCATACCGATTTTATTTTTTCAATTATTTCAGAAGAGTATGGATATATAGGCGTAGTTGTTTTATTGTCATTACTTTTCTTCTTGACATTTAAAGCTCTCGCAATTGGTTATCGAGCACTGAATGAGGGGGTATTATTTTCGGGTTATTTAGCCTGTGAAATTGGAATATGGTTTGGTTTTCAAACATTTGTTAATGTTGGTGTTACATCTGGTATGTTACCAACTAAAGGATTAACATTACCATTTATTAGTTATGGTGGTTCAAGCCTTATTGTGATGAGTATTGCGGTTGCAATACTACTCAGAATAGATTTTGAATTTAGGCAACAACAAGCGCAAGCAAGAATAAGGTTAGTTAAATAATGAAAAAATTATTAGTTATGGCAGGAGGAACAGGCGGACATGTCTTTCCTGGTATTGCTGTTGCGCATTATTTGATGAATCAAGGTTGGCAAGTAAGATGGTTAGGTACAGCTGATCGAATGGAAGCACATCTCGTTCCTGAAAATGGTATTGAGATTGACTTTATCGAAATATCAGGGCTAAGAGGAAAAGGTGTGATGGCATTATTAAAAGCACCTTATAAAATTCTAAAAGCAGTTTTACAGGCAAGAAAAATTTTGAAAGCCTATCGTCCAGATGTAGTTTTAGGTATGGGGGGATATGTTTCTGGTCCTGGAGGGATCGCGGCAAAAACACTAGGCATACCGATTGTATTACATGAACAAAATGGTATAGCTGGTTTAACTAACAAGTGGCTAGCTAAAATTGCGACTAAAGTTTTGCAAGCATTTCCTAGTGCTTTTCCTAACGCTGAAGTCGTAGGTAATCCTGTGCGTAGTGACCTTTTAACTGTTGTAAAACCTGAAGAAAGATTTAAAGATCGTAATGGACCAATTAGAGTGTTAGTCATGGGGGGGAGTCAAGGTGCTAAGATTATTAATGATATTGTCCCCCAAGTGATATCTAAATTATCAGATGAATATGTAGTATGGCATCAAACAGGTAAAGGAATGTTGAATTCGGTAATTCAGTCTTATCAAAATTGTGATATGGCTAATAATAAAGTGACAGAGTTTATATCTGATGTTACAGATGCATACAATTGGGCAGATATTGTGATTTGTCGTAGCGGAGCATTGACTGTTAGTGAAATCGAAGTTGTTGGTATTGGTGCTATTTTTGTTCCGTTTATGCATAAAGATCGTCAGCAATTTTGGAATGCAAAATCATTAGCGGATATAGGTGCTGCGGATATAATAGAACAACCAAATTTTAATGTTGAATCATTATCAAAGTTATTATTAAATTTGAATCGCGACAAGTTACTAGAAATGGCAATTAAAGCTAAAAGTTTATCTATTGTAAATTCCACTGAGAAAGTAGCGGAATCCCTTAACTCAGTGATAAAATAACTAGTTTTTGGTATTATTGTGTAATAATTTTGTAAAAAAATTCAGTTTATGTGAGTATTTGAGTCAATGATTTGTTTGGACTAAAAAAATAACTAGGATACGAATGTTCAACGGTGATATGACAGGGTACACTACATAACAAAGAATGATTAGGAGTTCGATAGTGAATACAAAGGAATTAGCTAAATTAAGAGCCATTATTCCTGAAATGAAAAGAGTCAAACATATCCACTTTGTGGGTATTGGTGGCGCAGGTATGGGCGGTATTGCAGAAGTTCTAGCCAATGAAGGCTATGAAATTAGTGGTTCAGATATTGCTGAAAATGCTGTGACTCAACATTTAGAAATGTTAGGTGCGAAAATTGTTATTGGTCATGCGGCTGAAAATGTGATTAATTCAAGTGTGGTTGTTATATCTTCTGCTATTTCACAGGATAATATTGAAGTAATTGCTGCACGTGAAGCGCGCATACCAGTGATCCAACGCGCGGAAATGTTGGCTGAATTAATGCGTTTTCGCTATGGAATCGCTATTGCTGGTACACATGGTAAAACAACTACTACCGCGATGGTTACAGCTATTTATGCAGAGGCAAAACTTGATCCAACTTTTGTCAATGGAGGCTTAGTTAAAGCAGCTGGAACTCATGCGCAATTAGGCAGTAGTCGTTATTTTATTGCTGAAGCCGATGAAAGTGATGCATCATTTCTTCATTTGCAGCCAATGGTCTCTATTATAACAAATATCGAACCAGACCATATGGATACTTATCAAGGTAGTGTTGATAACCTCAAACAGACATTTATTTCATTTTTACGCAATCTTCCATTTTATGGTTTAGCAATTATGTGTTATGACGATTCCATCAATCGTGAATTATTGCCGATTGTTGGACGTAAAGTCATTACTTATGGGTTTAGTGAAGAAGCTGATGTAGTTATTAAAAATTATCGTCAAGAACGAGGGGTTAGTTATTATACAGTTTGCCGCCCAGATCGCCAAGATTTAAATATTGAGTTAAATGCACCAGGTAAACATAATGCTTTAAATTCGGCAGCTGCAATTATTGCTGCAACTGAAGAGGGTATTGATGATCAGTCAATTATAAATGCATTAGCTAAATTTGCTGGCACAAGTCGACGTTTTGATTTATTGGGTGTTTTTCCTCATGCCGATGGTGGAGATATTATGATGGTTGATGATTATGGTCATCATCCTAGTGAAGTTAATGCAACAATTCAGGCTGCAAGAAATGGTTGGCCTGAGCGAAGACTTGTCATGTTATTTCAACCTCATAGATATACACGTACTCGTGATTTATTTGATGATTTCGCACAAGTGCTTTCTCAAGTTGATGCACTTGTTATGTTGGATGTCTATTCAGCGGGAGAACAGCCGATTGCAGGTGCAGATAGCCGATCTTTGTGTCGTTCAATTCGTAATCGAGGTAAAGTTGATCCAATTTATATTTCTGATTTAGATTTATTGCCTGAAATTATGCAAGAAGTATTACAAGGCGGTGATTTATTAATTACACAAGGAGCTGGTAGTGTTGGTCGTATAGCGCGCCAATTAGCCAAAACTCAATTATCTTCAAAAGAGGTTTTATAAAAATGGTTGATAAAGTGGCTGTATTGTATGGCGGTACTTCTGCCGAGCGAGAAGTATCACTTAAGTCAGGAAAAGCTGTACATGCAGGATTATTGGCAAATGGTATTGATGCGCATCTTATTGATACTAAATATCATTCGATTACCAATTTAAAAGAAGAAGGATATACAAAAGCTTTTGTTATTCTGCACGGACGTGGTGGGGAAGACGGTATTGTGCAAGCAATTTTGACTTATCAAAATATCCCTTATACAGGTAGTGATGTTTTGTCATCAGCATTAACAATGGATAAATTAAAAACTAAACTAGTTTGGAAATCGCTTAATTTACCTGTTGCTGATTATGTTATGGTAGAAAAATCGCAATCAATTGATACAAATGCTATTGTTAAGCAGCTTGGTTTACCATTGTTTGTTAAACCAAGTCATGAAGGTTCAAGCGTAGGGATGGCTAGAGTTAATGAAGCATCTGAATTGGAAGTTGCCATTAATGCAGCTTTTAAATATGACAGTGTTGTGATGGTTGAATCATTTTTAGCCGGTCCTGAATTTACAGTGGCTATTGTAGGTGAAGAAGTTTTACCATCAATTCATATTAAACCTACAAGCAAATTTTATGATTATGATGCTAAATATTTATCTGATACGACTCAGTATTTTTGTCCAAGTGGTTTACCAGATGATAAAGAACAAGAAATTCGTAAATTAGCCTTAGATGCTTATAAAGCTGTAGGATGTCGAGGATGGGGAAGAGTTGATATCATGTTTAATGCTAATCAAAAACCATTCTTACTGGAAGTCAATACTGCTCCTGGTATGACAGATCATAGCTTGGTACCAATGGCTGCTAAACAACATGGCTGGTCATTTAATGAGCTTGTTGTCAGAATTTTAAATTTGGCAACGTTATAATTGGCCTTATTGTTATGAAACAAGTGAGACAGGCGGCGCATAGACGAGAAGATAAAAATAGAAGGCGGCTGCTTATCTTTCGTAATACAGAGCAATTAGTAGGCTTTTTGTTCTTAATTATGATTATCCTTATTAGTATTTGGGTTGTTAAAAGCTTTAAAAATTGGATGGATGATCCCGAACAAATGGTATTGTCGCAATTAACGTTAAGTGGCGAGCACACTTATACAACAGAGGGCGATCTTAGGGAAGCTATTTTAGGGTTAGGATTGCCTAATACCTACATTGGACAAGATGTTAATGATATTCAACAAGAAGTAATGCGATTTCCGTGGGTTAAGCAAACGAGTGTACGTAAACAGTGGCCAGATAGGTTAATTGTCTATGTCGAAGAATATAAACCAGTTTTTTATTGGAATGACCTATTTTTACTTGATGAAAATGGTAATGTTTTTAGCGTGCCACTTGACCGTATTACCGAGTTACAATTGCCAAGACTATATGGCCCTGAGGGTAAAGCTAAATCGGCGTTAGAAACTTATTATAAATTAGAGAATCTTTCTAAAAAATTAGCGAATAATCAGTTGGCATTACATATTAAAGCGGCTATAACAGATGAGCGTAATGCATGGCAATTAATGGTAAAACAGTGTGTATCTGGTTTTTGTCTTGAAAATCAGGAAATAAAGTTGTTGTTAGGTAATGAAAATATTGAACAGCGATATCAACAATTTATTAAATTATTTCCAGAAATTCAATCAAGAGTTCCAGAAAATGAAAGAATAATGGTAGCTGATTTACGTTACGAAAATGGTATTTCAGTACAAAGAGAAAAAATGGTGCAGTAAGGAATAAATTAAGGCTGGAGTATGAAAGCAACAGAAAAAAAATTGGTTGTTGGGCTGGAAGTTGGTACATCCAAAGTGCTTGCCCTTGTTGGTGAAGTTCTTCCTGATGGTATAGTTAATATTATTGGTGTAGGACATTGTCCATCAAAAGGGGTTGATAAAGGTGGTGTGAACGATCTTGAGTCTGTCGTTAAATCAATCCAACGAGCAGTTGATCAAGCTGAACTTATGGCTGATTGCCAAATATCTTCAGTATATTTAAGCCTTTCTGGTAAACATATCCGCTGTCAAAATGAAATAGGCATGGTGCCAATAGCGGATGAAGAAGTTACTGCAGAAGATGTAGACAATGTTGTTCATACCGCAAAATCAGTCAGAATTTTAGACGAACATCGTATTTTGCATGTCATTGCGCAAGAATATTCTATCGATTTACAAGAAGGTATTAAAAATCCTATTGGCCTATCTGGAGTAAGAATGAAGGCCAAAGTGCATTTAGTTACCTGCCATAATGATATGGCTAGAAATATAGTTAAGGCTGTTGAACGTTGCGGATTGAAAGTGGATCAACTGATCTTTTCTGGATTGGCTTCTAGCTATGCAGTTTTAACAGATGATGAAAAAGAACTTGGTGTCTGCGTAATTGATATAGGTGGCGGTACAATGGATGTAACGGTTTATACCGGTGGTGCCTTACGCCATTCTGTTGTCATTCCGTATGCCGGTAATGTTGTTACTAGTGATATTGCCTATGCGTTTGGTGCACCGCCGATGGATGCAGAAAATATTAAAATTCGTTATGGGTGTGCTGTAGGTTCACTAATTGGCAAAGATGAAGTCATTGATGTACCAAGTGTTGGTGGAAGACCGTCTCGATCATTACAACGACAAACACTCGCCGATGTCATTGAACCTCGTTATTCAGAACTGCTTTCATTGGTACAAAAAGAGTTACTTGCATTGCAAGAAGAACTAAAAAAACAAAATGTTAAATATCAATTAGCAGCAGGTATTGTTTTAACAGGCGGTGCAGCTCAAATAAAAGGAATGGTAGAGTGTGCCGAAAAAGTTTTTCAAAATCAAGTTCGTATCGGGCAACCATTAAATATATCAGGCTTAACCGATTATGTACAAAAACCTTATTGTTCAACAACTATAGGGCTATTGCATTATGGAAAACAAAGTTTATTAAGTGATGATGCAAAAGACAGTAATAAATCATCATTAAAAGGGATAGCTAAACGATTGACCGGTTGGTTTAAAAAAGAATTTTAGCTAGTATATTTCAAGAACTTCGTGGACATTGTAGACGATTATCTGTACAATGTTCCAAGATCGTAAATTTGGAGATAAGTTATGTTTGAGCCTATGGTTGCAGATGATGAACCAGCAGCAGTCATTAAAGTTATTGGTGTCGGTGGTGGCGGTGGTAATGCTGTCGAGCATATGATTGCTGAACATATTGAAGGTGTTGAGTTTTTTGCGGCAAATACAGATGCGCAGGCATTAAAACGAATTAAGGTAGGTCAAACTATCCAAATCGGCACTAATGTCACTAAAGGGCTTGGTGCAGGTGCTAATCCAGAAGTTGGTAGAAATTCTGCTGAAGAAGATCGTGAGGTTATTCGTAGTGCTATTGAAGGTGCGGATATGGTCTTTATCGCAGCAGGAATGGGCGGAGGAACAGGGACAGGTGCAGCCCCAGTCGTAGCGGAAATAGCAAAAGAGTTAGGTATTCTAACCGTTGCTGTTGTCACTAAGCCTTTTGGCTTTGAAGGTAAAAAGCGTATGGCTTTTGCTGAACAAGGCATTTCTGAATTAGCAAAACATGTTGATTCTTTGATTACTATTCCAAATGACAAATTATTAAAAGTATTAGGTCGAGGTGTTAAATTACTTGACGCTTTCGCCGCTGCTAATGGTGTTCTAAAAGGTGCGGTACAAGGTATTGCCGAACTTATTACTAAACCTGGTCATATTAACGTGGACTTTGCTGACGTAAGAACAGTGATGTCTGAAATGGGATATGCTATGATGGGGTCTGGTCGAGCTAGTGGTGATAATCGAGCGGAAGAAGCTGCTGAAATGGCGATTTCTAGCCCTTTACTTGAAGATATTGATTTATCTGGTGCTCGAGGCGTATTAGTCAATGTAACCGCAGGGTTAGATCTTGGCTTAGAAGAATTTGAAACAGTAGGTAGTACAGTTAGAGCATTTGCTTCTGACAATGCGACAGTGGTTGTTGGTACAACTTTTGACCCAGATATGTCTGATGAAATTCGAGTAACAGTGGTTGCAACTGGTATTGGTATGGATAAGCGTTCTGAAGTTAAAATACCTAAACCTGTACCACGCAATGAATTATTTGCTCAAAATAATACGTTGGGCCAACAAGAAGAAAAATTGGCTAAAGTTGTTAATGAGCCAACAGTTTCTTCCATTGAAGATCATAAAATTTTAGATATTCCTGCTTTCATCCGTAAGCAAGCGAATTAAAGTTGAACTTATTTGATTTTTTATTGTCAAAGTGAATAAGAAATACAAGTAAAAAAGTAGGTGCAAATTGAAACAAAGAACATTAAAAAAGACAATTCAAGCAACTGGTGTTGGTTTACATACCGGCAAGAAAGTTACTTTGACATTACGTCCTGCGCCTGAAAACACAGGTATTATTTATCGCCGTACTGATTTAAATCCATATGTGGATTTTCCTGTGGATGCAAAATCAGTGCGCGACACAATGCTTTGTACTTGTTTAGTAAACGAAGACAATGTCCGTATTTCAACTGTTGAGCATATCAATTCTGCTTTAGCAGGACTAGGTATTGATAATCTTATTATTGAAGTTAATGCCCCTGAAATACCAATTATGGACGGTAGCGCAAGTCCTTTTGTTTATTTGTTGCTTGATGCAGGTATTGCTGAACAAAATGCGCTTAAAAAGTTTTTGCGAGTAAAAGAAGTAGTTCGGGTTGAAAATGGTGATAAATGGGCTGAGGTAAGACCTTATAGTGGTTTTAGATTAGATTTCACTATTGATTTTCATCATCCAGCTATCGATAGTAGTTCTCAACGTTATCAATTGGATTTTTCATCTGAATCGTTTATTCGTCAGATCAGTCGTGCAAGAACTTTTGGTTTTATGCGTGATATTGAAGCTTTACAGTCTAAAGGTTTATGTCTAGGTGGTAGTTTAGATTGTGCAATTGTGGTTGATGATTATAAAGTACTTAATGAAGACGGTTTACGTTTTGAAGATGAGTTTGTACGTCACAAAATGCTCGATACTATCGGCGATTTATATATGAGCGGTCATAATATGATTGGTGAAGTAGTTTGTTATAAATCAGGTCATGCATTGAATAATCAATTATTGCAAGCATTGCTTGCTAAACAAGATGCATGGGAATATGTGACCTTTACAGAAGAGCAAACTGTACCACTTGCGTTGGGTACTCAACAGCTTATTTTAGCGTAAAATCATAAGCAATATTGTTATATATTATAAACGCTCCTATTTTTAATGGGAGCGTTTTTATTTTATATTTAAAGAGATAATAGTATGAATAATAGTCATTTTTTTGCTCATTTATCACGATTAAAACTAATTAACCGTTGGCCTTTAATGCGTAATGTAAGGACGGAAAATGTATCGGAGCATAGCTTACAAGTCGCTTTTGTTGCACATGCTTTAGCCATAATTAAAAACAAAAAATTTAATGGTAATGTGAATCCTGAGCGAATCGCATTATTAGCCATGTATCATGATGTTTCAGAGGTCATAACTGGTGACTTACCAACACCTACAAAGTATTATAATCCGCAAATCACGGTTGAATATAAAAAGATTGAAAAAATAGCACAACATAAACTTATTAATATGCTCCCTAAAGAGTTACAAGATGACTTTAGAGCATTAATCGATGATGATTTTTATGATGAAGCAGAAAAAAGTATCGTAAAACAGGCTGATGCATTATGTGCTTATCTTAAAACTATTGAAGAATTGAGTGCAGGTAATAATGAATTTAAATTGGCCGAACAACGTTTAAAAAAGACTTTGTCTGAACGTAATAGCCCTGAAATGAACTACTTTTTGGATGTTTTTCTTCCGAGCTTTAGTTTATCATTAGATGAAATCACAATGGATAAATAGCTTTTCCACTTATGATAAATATAACGCTTAACAACTCGACTTATTGATAGATAGGTCAGATAGCTTTCAAGTTTGCCTAACTTGTCTAGGTAATCAAGCATCATGCTCATAATATACCTTTTATACTGCTTATTTTTTTATAACGCATAATCAGTATAGAGCTATAGATGCATAAATTAGAAGATTAAGAAAGTTATTAAGCAAGAGGAATGGTATAAATTAAAACAGATTGTAGTTTTGTTAAGGCGTCTTAAAACGCTATAAACGTTTTAGTCATCTACGATTTTTTTTACCTTATTAAATAAAATAAACTAAAATGTATGTGCTACCTGAAACTTCCCTACGTTCGGTTATTGGCGTAATAAACATTCCTGAATTTTACTAACTTCATTATTGAGTGCTTCAATAACTAAGTTAGGGTGATATCTTTCAAGCGTTTTTACATTTTCAAATCCATCATTAACAACAGACCCCGTATATTGCTGGGCTTGTTTAATGTTGCTGAATAGATAACCAATATCGTGTTGGTTACGAGTTGCTGTTAAAGTATAACTAATAAAATATTTAGCATGATATTGATAGTCCACGACAGCATTGGCGACAACATGATTACCTTCAACTAATTTGATTGTATCACCACCATTAACTGTAATAGCTTGTTGGTTAGGCATATTCCAATATGGCCACCGTTGTGAACCCAAGTAGTTTTCACTACTTAGCACAACGGGGCTGTTATCCAGTTCTTGTGCAATGCATAATGATAAAGAGGAGTGAAGGGTGGTAACCGGTCGTAATGTGCTATATTTATTTAATATATCGACACCTGACGAATCTTTAGTGATTTCAACGCCTTCTGTATGGTAAATTGACATCATTTTTTGAGATGTACAGCTAGTTAGAATAGTTAAAACAGCAAAATAACCAATTAACTTTTTCATACTACATCCTTTTTAAGTCTAATTAATTTTATTTTTTAGTAACTGATGAGTTAATTTTTTAAAATGACAAATGCCAATTTCACTAAAGCACCTTTAATAAGAAGATTGCTAATCTTCTTTACCGCGGATCTTACGAGATAAGCGTTTAAACCCATGAGTAAATTTCTTAATTGCCATGGCAAAAAAAGGAACTTTAATTTCGATACCAAAACGTTCTTGTGCCTCTATCGCATCATTAGCTTTAGTTAACCATATAAAACCTGAGTTAGTTAAATCAATTGCTTTGATTTTTCCTTCTGGCGTTAAGATAAAATTACCACCATGCACATCATTAGATACTAAGTTATAACTGTGAAGTTTTTCGATACAGCTTTTGACTTGCTCACCATACTCTCTCATCTCTTCCCATTTTAGGCTGCGACCCTCAATAAAATTAAATATCATATAGTGACGTTTGGTTCTTTTGTCAAAAGCGACCAAATAAAGTTCATAAGCTATATCACATTTATCTAGCGATATTTTTGCCAGCTTGCGAATTAAATTAAAATAAAAATCACCGGTTATTTTGGCAATGAGTTTACGTTCTAAACGGTGCTCAACGCCCCCATCGATTTTAAAAATAAATTTTGTTTGATTATGATTAATTAAATAAGTATATCGTTCTAATTTATCGCTTGGATCGAGCAACTCATGATGTCCTTCTTCGGACAAAAATTGGTCAAAAAGGTCTAGATAATTTATTTTATCATTTTGTATGTAAGCGAACGTCATGTCTCCGCGTTCGACTTCAATAATTTTTGCAAAGTTATTCAAATTTATTATCCCAGAGTACATCAAAAAAAGTTGGTTTATCTTAAACATTATCAGCATTAAAGTAAATGAAACTGTAATGGTTAATAAGGTTGTATTGTTAAATAATAGCGTTCTAAAAATCAAAAATATTAGTTAGAAGATCAAAATGATATTATATGGTTAAATTATCCACTTCATATTGTTTTGTCGGTTATTTATGTCCAATAAAGTATCTAACTGGTTTTTATACATCGTTAGAACAGCAAATCAATTGTTATATACAGGTATTACCACTGATGTTGCTAGACGTTTACAGCAACATCAAAGTGGCAAAGGTGCTAAATGTTTAAAAGGCCATCAGGATTTGACGGTTGTGTATCAGATTTTTATTGGTGACAAATCGATAGCACTAAAGCTTGAATATAAAATAAAACAGCTCTCTAAGCAGAAAAAAGAGGCATTAGTCAAAAACCGTCCCAATTTTGATGAATTATTAAAATTAATCAATTAATCAAAATGTTAAAGTTTACATTATCGACATTAGTTTTATCGATGGCGCTTTGATTGTTTCAATTTGCTTGTTAAATTCTAATAACTGTTGTCGCCAAAAATCTTCATCAGTTATCCATGGAAAAGCGATAGGAAAAGCCGGATCCTGCCAACGGGAGATAATCCATGCTAAATGGTGAACCATTCTCATCGCTCTTAATGGTTCAATTAATCTGAGTTGTTCTTTATCAAAGTCACAAAACTCTTGATACATTTCAATTAACATATCTAACTGTAAGCGTTGCTCTTGTTGGTTGCCATAAAGTAGCATCCACAGATCTTGAATAGCAGGTCCATTACGAGCATCATCAAAATCAACAAACATTGCTCCATCACGCCATAAAATGTTGCCGGCATGGCAATCGGCATGCAGTCGGATAGGTTGCCAATCATTATGCCAATATTGTTCAACAGTTGTTATTAATTGTGCCAACACTGTTTTCAGATCGGATTGCACTTTTCTAGGAATAAAATGGCAAGATAATATCTTCTCTTGAGGATGATAAAGATATTCCTCTAATCCGATGGTTGGGCGATGCAAAAAAAGTTGCCTTGTGCCAATTTGATGAATACGACCAAGTAGCATGGCAACGGATTCCATCTGTTCCAAATTGTCTACTTCATATTGCCGTCCGCCAACACTTGGAAATAGGGCAAACCGGTAACCTAGATGCTCATGAAGCGTGGTATTATTGAATATTAAAGGAGCAACAACAGGAATTTCAGCATCAGCTAATTGCTTGGTAAACTGATGTTCTTCAACGATTTGCTCACTACTCCAACGATAAGGTCGATAAAATTTCGCAACATAGCGAGTGCGATCCTCATCATGAAATTGATAAACTCGATTCTCATAACTATTTAAAGCGGTAAGACCTGAATCAATTCGAATACCAATTGATGCCAAACTATCAAAAATTAATTCAGGCGATAAAGCATGAAATGAAAAAGCAGCATTATCTATTACAGGTTTCATTGTTGGCTAAACCATTCATCTAACTTCTGTTTTAAAGGCTCTAAACCCATGCGTTTAGGTGATGAAAAAGGTGTAACCGTAATATCGCCCTGAAAAGGTAAAATTGCTTCTTTAACCATGTTGACCTGTTTTTTCTGTGCACCAGAAGCCAATTTATCGGCTTTAGTTAATAGTAACATCACGGGAATATCAACCGAAACCGCCCACTCAATCATTTGTTGATCTAAATCTTTTAAAGGATGTCTTATATCCATTAATACAATCAATCCTTTCAAGCTTTCGCGTTTTTGAAGGTATTCTCCTAAAGACTTTTGCCATTTACGTTTTATTGCTTCAGGAACTTGTGCATAGCCATAACCGGGCAAATCAACGAGACGGCAATTTTCTTCCACTTCAAAAAGATTGATTAATTGAGTTCTACCTGGTGTTTTACTGGTTCTTGCTAATGCTTTTTGATTGGTCAATGTGTTAAGTGCGCTGGATTTGCCTGCATTAGATCTACCGGCAAATGCCACTTCAACCCCGCTATCACTCGGTAAATGAGAAATATCGGGTGCACTTAAAATAAAATGTGTTTTTGCATAGTTTAATGCTCGAATATCGGTCATAAAAAAGTACCCTTTAAATGCGCTAACGGCACTTAATTGATTAAAATGCTGTTACTGTATAGAAAAACTCAAGCATTGACAACTTTTTCGACGGCTTTTGTCAATCGTCTCATACCTTCTTTAATTTCGTCCTCGGTTATTAGCAAAGATGGGGTGAAACGCAGTACATTTGGGCCTGCATTTAAAATCATCACTTGACTCTCAGTAGCGGCATTTAAAAAATCTCGAGCTTTATTATGGTACTCAGGTTGTAGTTCTGCACCTAACAATAATCCTTTTCCTCGATATTGGCGGAACAGCTTGAATTTATCATTAATTTCTTCAAGTTGTTCAATGAACAGCGCGCGTCGGTTTTGTACGCCTTCAAGTACTTCAGGGGAATTGATGATGTCAAAGGCTTCACAAGCCACAGCACAAGCAAGGGGATTTCCACCATAAGTAGTACCATGTACGCCGGGATGCATGACTGAAGCAATGTCATTGGTTGTTAACATCGCACTAATTGGAAAGCCACCTCCTAATGCCTTAGCCGAGGTTAGAATATCAGGCGTCACATCATATTGCTGATAAGTATATAAACTACCTGTTCTTCCCATGCCGCACTGCACCTCATCAAACACCAGTAATGTTTTATATTCATCACATAGTTTGCGAACACCTTGCAAAAATTCAGGTGTTGCTGATGTTAATCCACCTTCGCCCTGAACAGGCTCTAATACAATAGCACAAGTATGATCATCAATTACCGCTTTTACCGCATCCAGATCATTAAATGGAACATGAATGATATCAGCTGGTTTTGGTCCAAAACCATCAGAATATTTTGCCTGTCCGCCTACCGAAACGGTAAAAAACGTACGACCATGAAAAGATTGATAAAAAGCAATGATTTTGCTCTTATAAGGGCTATATCTTTGTGCTGCATAATATCGCGCTAGCTTAAATGCGGCCTCATTAGCTTCCGCTCCTGAATTAGCAAAAAAAACACGGTCAGCAAAAGTATTGTCAATCAGTTTTTGAGCTAGATTTAATGCGGGTTCATTAGTAAATACATTACTAACATGCCACAATTTTTCGCTTTGCTCATGCAAGGCTTTTACTAACCTTGGGTTGCAATGACCAAGAGCATTAACTGCAATGCCGCCAGCAAAATCAATATATTCTTCACCATTTTGATCCCAAACACGACTACCTTGACCTTTGACAGGAATAAATTGAGCAGGCGCATAAACAGGTAAAATGACTTGATCAAAAAGTTCACGAGTGATTTTTGCGGGCATTGTTTCATCCTTATTTATTTTTATTAAATGATTTCATATTATTTTAAGCGAATTAATTGCAGTGTAAAGTAAATAATTATTCAATTATTTTAAATTAATATTCAATTTGAAAAACAGTTTTAATTTGCAAATTTATCCAATAATTTTCTTCTGCTCTCTAATTATTTTCAGGTATAATCAGCAACTGTTCGTTCATTGTACTTAAAAGAGATAAAAATGAGTCGTGTTATTTATTGCCATTATTTAAAAAAAGAAGCGGATGGTTTAGATTTCCAGCTTTATCCAGGAGAGCTAGGCAAACGAATTTTTAATGAAATATCAAAACAGGCATGGCAAGAGTGGCTCAAAAAGCAAACCATGCTAATTAACGAAAATAAATTTAATATGATGAATCCAGAACACCGCAAAAAGATTGAAACCGAAATGGTTAAATTTCTATTCGAAGGTGAAGATGTTGTTATTGATGGGTACAAACCTCAAAATTGAGATAAAAAATGAAAAACAGCAAAAAGCTCATTGCATTAATTACTTCTATCAGCCTACTAACAGGCTGCCCTAGCCATAATTCGCATAAAGATGATGAAGACTACTATGTCAAAGATACCAATGCCTTCAATATCTTAATCAGCCAATATGCTAACAACATCGAACAAATTTGGGGGCCAAAAGAAGTCCTTATAGCGGGTCCTAAAGACTATGTTCAATATGAAGATAATCTCAAAACCCGTGTCCATATTAACTTCGTTTCTGGTGTCATAACCATTGAAACCATGGCTGAATCGCCGATCGAAAATTTAAAAGAAGCGATCGTTTCAACGTTACTCATGCCAGAGCCGGTTGATATTATTCGTCACGATAAGATCAGCCAAAACTTATCTAAAGATCCATTTTTATTTAATCAGGTATTAGACCAAGACCACCAACCGATTCGCTGGAGCGGTCGGGCCAACAGCTTTGCTGATTATGTTCTTGCCAACAACCTAAAATTCCGTACCTCTGGCCCACATAAAATCGCCTATGTTGAAATCAAACTTGTTCCTAACCACATTAACCAACGTGCTAAAAAATTCTTACCAATTGTTACTGAAGCATCGAATCGTTATTTTATCGACGAACGCTTAATACTTGCCATTATGGAAGTTGAATCCGCATTTAACCCCTATGCGGTTAGCCGTACAGATGCACTTGGATTAATGCAAGTACAACAACATACTGCAGGTCGTGATATTTTTAAATTACGAGGAAAATCCGGTGAACCAAGTAGAAAGTTCTTACTAGATCCGCGTAATAATGTCGATATGGGAACAGCGTACTTATCATTATTAAAAACCAAGTACTTAGCAGGCATTAACAACCCAATTTCGTTAAGATATGCAATGATTACTTCTTACAACGGCGGGGCGGGTAGCGTGTTGCGTACGTTTTCAAATGATCGCAACGAAGCCGTCAACATTATCAACTCAATGACACCGCAACAAGTATATCGAAAGCTAGTCACTTCGCATGTTTCGCAAGAGTCGCGGAATTATTTAGTAAAAGTAAGCCGAATTTTAGATAACAAGTAAGTAACCAATATAAATAGCCCACTTTTCACTTTTATGGAAAGTGGGCTATTTTATTTTAAGAATAGAAAGGTCATAATGTTTTGTTAAAAACCTAGATTACACCATGAAGTGCAATTTTTCTTAGCTCCTTTGAATAAAAGGAGGCAGGGCTTTTAAACTTATGCCGTTT
>NZ_WTFC01000039.1:0-25644 GCF_009795795.1 Gilliamella sp. Pas-s95
TTTTTTAAAATTTTTGATCTCATTCTCTAACCTTACTCACCGCCTGCTTGGCGCTGACTGCGTGTCAGTGGATGCGCATTATAGGCTCTTCTTTTTTTTTAGCAAGTAAAAAAGATCAAACAGTTACTTACTTGAACAAACTTTAAACTCGTAAAACATTAATATTTTGATATTTATTAAGATTATAGTCTGATAATTTTTTAATCAATTTTTCTACAGACTGATCATAGTATGTACTCACCACAATGTTTTCAGTCATCAATGGAGGTAGTTGTTTTAAATCGTATTTATCATTTAACAAATTATAGACCCTTGCTGCAATCGCATAACCGGAATCTATAAAGGTAGCTTGAGGAAAAATCATTTGTAATTCTTTTTTAATAAAAGGGTAATGCGTACAACCTAGCACTATTGTATCGGGGATGATCGGTAATCTAAGCCAAGGTTGCATTAATTCTTTTAGCTGTTGGATATCTACAGTAATGCCTTGTAATTTATTTTCTGCTATAAGTGCTAATTCTGATAGACCTAATAATTTAACAATGCAGTGTTCTGCGAATTGCTGGATTAAGTCTGTTACATAAGTTCTTTCTATTGTAGCTTTAGTTGCTAATAACCCTATACATTTATTTTTAGTAAGCAAGCTAGCTGGTTTAATTGCTGGTACAACACCGATAATAGGAAAAGAAAATTTAGAACGCAAACTAGGCAAACAGATAGTACTAGCCGTATTACAGGCAATAACAGCTAAATCAATTGAATAAAATTGAGTAACAGCATCAATAACCGAATCTACTCTATTAATTAAAAATTCTGGAGATTTATCCCCATAAGGAAACATCTCATTATCGAATGCATAAATATAGTGTGCATTAGGCATTTTATTATAGATTTCATTATAAACAGATAAACCACCGATACCTGAATCAAATACTAACACTGAAGGAGATTGTTTTATGATATTCATTTTTAGCTATAGATTATTAAATAATAAATTAGAAACGCGCAATATCGTAAATTGATTAAAAATTAAAGCAAGTAATTTTACCTAAGCCAATATTGCATTTTGTTTGATAAATATGGGCTAGACGTCTAGATGGTAAAACTGCTAAAATGGATACATATATTAAAGACTAATATTATATTTCAAGCATCATACAAGAATTAAATTAAGAAGGTATTACATGTCAGAATTTCTATTTACTTCAGAATCTGTTTCTGAAGGTCATCCAGATAAAATCGCCGATCAAATATCTGATGCTGTGCTTGATGCTATTTTAAAACAAGATCCAAAAGCACGAGTCGCATGTGAAACTTATGTAAAAACAGGTATGGCTTTAGTTGGTGGTGAAATCACAACTTCAGCTTGGGTAGATATTGAGGAATTAACAAGAAAAACCATTAATGATATTGGTTATACCAGTTCAGAAATGGGATTTGATGCAAATTCATGTGCGGTGCTTAATGCTATTGGCAAGCAATCTCCTGACATTAATCAAGGCGTCGATCGAAAAGATCCACTAGAACAAGGTGCAGGCGATCAAGGTATAATGTTTGGTTATGCGACCAATGAAATGCCAAACTTTATGCCTGCAGCCATAAGTTATGCGCATGATTTAATGCGTCGCCAAGCAGAAGTCAGAAAAAATGGTACACTTCCTTGGTTAAGACCCGATGCAAAAAGCCAAGTCACATTAATTTACCAAGATGGTCAAATAAAAGGGGTTGATACTATCGTTTTATCTACTCAGCATTCAGAAGCCATTGACCAAAAAGCATTACATGAAGCTGTTATGGAAGAAATCATTAAACCTACATTACCAACCGAATGGTTAACGTCAAGGACTAAATACTTTATTAATCCAACTGGACGCTTTGTTATTGGTGGTCCTATGGGAGATTGTGGGTTAACTGGCCGCAAAATTATTGTAGATACTTATGGCGGAGCCGCGCGTCATGGAGGTGGAGCTTTTTCAGGAAAAGATCCATCAAAAGTTGACCGTTCAGCAGCTTATGCTGCACGCTATGTAGTAAAAAATATTGTTGCAGCTGGACTTGCTGACAGATGTGAATTACAGATATCTTATGCAATTGGTATTGCCAATCCTACATCAATTTATGTTAATACTTTTGGTACTGAAAAAATCGATCACCATAAAATTGTTGCACTTATCAAAGAATTTTTTGATTTAAGACCTTATGGATTGATTCAGATGCTTGACCTTATTCAGCCAATTTACCAACAAACTGCAAGTTACGGTCATTTTGGGCGAGATATCTTCCCTTGGGAAAAAACCGATAAAGCAGCACTACTTCGCGATGCAGCTGGACTATAAACGCATACCAATTTATTTACATAATCAGGTAATGGCTTGTTTAAGAACTCACTTAATACAAGCCAATCAACTTCTCCATACTCAATATAAAGAACCTAAAATCATCTATAAACCGAAAGGGAGCATTGCGGGCAGTGCATTTTTAATACGTTGGGAAATTCAACTTAATTCAATTATGTTACTAGAAAATGGTATGCATTTTATTGAGGAAGTGGTACCTCATGAATTAGCACATCTAATTGTTTTTAAAGAATTTGGAAAAGTAAAGCCACATGGTAAACAATGGCAATATATTATGTCAGAAATATTAGGCAAAATTCCAACGACCACTCATCGTTTTACAGTACAACGCAATACTTATTTATACTACTGCAAGTGTCAACAACATCACCTAACATCGATAAGACATAATAAAATTCAAAATAATAAAACTAGTTATTTATGTCGTAAATGCGGTACTATACTCAAACTTAAACGCGCTAATTAATATTAAGATATTGTATGTGTAAATTAGATTTTCATTTTTACAAAAGTTCCTTATCGATTATTATTCTTGGTATTACTCTTTATATTATAGGTAATTTTTTTATACCTTTATATAATGGACTTACTGTCACACTTATTGAACATGTCCAATCACTCTTTTTGTTATTTATGTGCTGCTATACTTACTGCTATGCAAAAAAAATGGCTGAACATTCAAATCTATATAAATTTTGGATTTGGACAATATTTTGGTGGTTGATGCTTTTTGGTCGAGGAATTAGTTGGGGGCGAGACTTTTTTCCTGAAGTACCGCGTTTTTATTACAAAATTATTGCTAGTTTTTTAATAGCACTTCCAATACTCAGTATATTTTTACCTATAATTCGCCAAGAAATTGTTCGTCGCTATAAATTTGAAAAAATTCCAGTTTGGCATATATTTTTAGCTTTTTTATTCTTGGGTATAGCTGATATTGCAGAACACCACCGTATTGGCCATCAATTCTTAGTTATAACAAGGGAACGAAAAGATTTAATAGAAGAATTAATGGAAATCCCCTGCCTTCTTTGTTTAGCTTTAACGACCTTTTATATGCAAAAAAATGAACAAAAGAAGGAGAATTTATCATGTTAAGCTATCGTCATAGTTATCATGCTGGTAATCATGCGGATGTATTAAAACATATTGTGTTAACATTCTGTATTGAATCATTAAAAGAAAAAGAAAAACCTTTTTTATATTTAGATACACACTCAGGCGCTGGCCGATACTTATTAAAGAGTGAACATGCTGCAAAAACAGGTGAATATTTATCTGGAATTAATTTGATTTGGCAACAATCAAATATCCCTGAATTGCTAAATACCTATATATCGGTACTAAGACGATATAATCCTTTTGATGAATTAAAATATTATCCGGGCTCACCATTAATTGCTAAGCAATTATTACGTGAGCAAGACAAGCTCAATCTTACCGAATTACATTCAACCGATTATCCTTTATTAAGGCAAGAATTTAATAAAGATAAACGAACAAGAGTATTACGTGAAGATGGTTTTTCTCAATTAAAATCGAAGTTACCGCCAGATTCACGCCGTGGCATAATATTGATCGATCCTTCCTATGAAATAAAGGACGATTATCAAACAATTCCTACAGCACTGTTTGAAGCCTATAAGCGTTTTGCAACTGGTGTCTATTTAATTTGGTATCCTGTTGTGTCTCGTAGCCAAACACAAAAAATGATTGATGGCATTGTGAATTTAGGTATTAAACGAATTTCGCAGTTTGAGCTAGCAGTAAAACCAGATAACAATCAAAAAGGCATGACCGCATCAGGAATGATAGTAATTAATCCACCATGGAAATTACACGAACAAATGCATGCAGTTATGCCATGGCTAAGAACAACGCTAGATACTGAAAAAACTGGAAATTACATAATTAAAGAACTCGTTTCTGAATAGTTTTTTATTAGTTATCTATTGTCACAAAGATTCTAAAAAATCTATGTCTAAGCAAAAAGTCATGAGAAAAAGTGACAAGAAAATAGATAGATCCACAGGGTAATAGTCAATAATAACGATAAAAATACAGCAGCTGAACCATAATCCTTCGCTCGGCCAGATAGCTCATGTCTTTCATGGCCGATACGATCAACAACACACTCAATTGCACTATTAATTAACTCGGTAATCATCACAACACCGATCGAACCAAGTAATAAGATGCGTTCATAAATAGAAAAATCAACCAGCATTACAATAGCATAAGCCACTCCTAATACAATTAACTCTTGACGAAATGCAGCTTCATGTTTGATTGCTGATTTTAAGCCTTTTAAAGAGTATTTTGTCGCATTAAAGATACGAAGTAATCCTGTCGATTTTTTCATTATAATGTTCCAGATTTAAAATTACCTTACATAACCATAGTTCATCAAACGTTGAAATCTTCTTTCTAGTAATACAGATAAATCCATACTTTCAAGTTCATCAAGATCACTAAGTAGCTGAGTTTTGAGTGAAATAGATATAGCAGTATAATCACGGTGAGCCCCACCAAGTGGCTCAGGTACGATTGAATCAATCAAATTTAACTTTAATAAATTATCTGCTGTCATATTCATTGCTTCAGCGGCAACAGGAGCTTTGTCGGCACTTTTCCACAAGATAGAAGCACAACCTTCTGGTGAGATAACAGAATAAGTACTATATTGAAGCATATTTACTTTATCTGCTACACCAATCGCTAGTGCTCCGCCAGATCCACCTTCACCAATTACAGTACAAATGCTTGGTACTTTAAGCCGTGACATTTCTCTTAAATTACGTGCAATAGCTTCTGCCTGGCCTCGTTCTTCTGCACCAATACCAGGATAAGCTCCAGGAGTATCAATAAAAGTAATAATAGGCAATTTAAAGCGTTCAGCTAGTTGCATTAATCGTAAAGCTTTACGGTACCCTTCTGGTGCTGGCATACCAAAATTTCGATAAATCTTCTGCTTAGTTTCACGACCCTTTTGATGTCCAATAACTACCACAGCTCGTCCATCTATACGAGCTATTCCACCAACAATTGCTTTATCATCGGCATAAGCCCTATCCCCTGCTAATTCATCAAAGTCAGTGAATATTTCTTTTATATAATCCAATGTATAAGGACGATTTGGATGTCTAGCTAATTGCGCAATTTCCCAAGGAGTTAAATTAGCAAATATTTTTTTTGTTAATTCACGACTTTTTTTATGTAATTGCTTAATCTCTTTATCTAAATTAATATCTAATTCAACTTGTTGTGAATCAATATTCTTTAAGGAATTAATTTTTGCTTCTAATTCCGCTATCGGCTTTTCAAATTCCAAAAAATTGTTCATAACGCTTGTAATTGCCTCTTAATTTATTTGGTATTTTAAAAAAATACACTCTTTAATATAGTATACTGACTAATTCTTAAGATAAAATTAAATCAATTCTACTATGTAATACTCATTGAAGTCACCTATATTTATATTATTAGACTTCAACTATTCAAAATATAATGCCACTTACATTTGCTGAAAGTAACCTTATTTATTCAAACTCAAATTCTATACGATCAATGCCAAGTAGTGTTTTTAATTCAACAATCAAAGCATCTTCCGGTATAATTCTCCATGTTGTTCCAAATTGAATCCTAACAACTAAATCATCTCGATGATAATATAAGTTAACTGGCACACTGCCATGCCGATAAGGTTCAAACAGTTGTTGTAAACGTTGTAATATTGATTGATTTGTTTCACTTTCAGTTAAAGTAATCGACAATCCTTTCACATATTTAGCTCGAGCATCTTTTAGATCAACAATATCACGCACAGATATTTTAAAACCACCGTTAAAATCGTCATGACTCACTTGACCTGTAACAATCAATATTTTATCTTTTATAAGTAAATGCCCAAAATTTTCTAAAGACTCAGCAAAAAGCATACCATCGATCCGACCTGAACGATCATCCAAGGTAAACAAACCGATTTTTTTACCTTTTTTAGTAATGCGAACCCGAGCATCAGTAACAATACCAGCAAAAGTAACCATCTTACCCCAACCTGTTGGAGAGGCTTCACTAATTCTCAGTCCGCCGGTATAACGATTTAATTCTTTTAAATATTGTGTTACTGGATGCCCCGTTAAATAAAGTCCTAAGGCCTCACGTTCTCCATCAAGCAAAACTTGGTCGGGTAATTCAGGAACTGCAGCATAAGCATGCTCAACTTGTTCAGGCTCTTCCGCCAAAACACCAAACATATCTTCTTGACCAATATCTTGCGCTTTAGCATATTGATCTGCCGCTTGCATTGCATCATTAATGCTATGCAATATAGCCGCACGATGAGGACCTAATTTATCAAAAGCTCCTGCCATAGTGAGTTTTTCAAGTACCCGACGATTGATCTTCTTCATATCTGTTCGAGCACAAAGTTCGAAAATATTTTTGAAATATCCCCCACTGTTACGTGCTTCAACAATTGCTTCTATAGGACCCTCGCCAACACCTTTTATAGCCCCAATACCATAAACAATCTCACCTTTATCATTTACATGAAAGTGATACAGACCACTATTAATATCTGGAGGATTAACTTTTAATCCCATCCGTAAGCATTCATCAACCAAACCGACAATTTTATCGGTATTATCCATATCGGCGGTCATAACCGCAGCCATAAATTCGGCAGGATAGTGAGTTTTTAGCCATAATGTTTGATAAGAAACAAGTGCATAAGCGGCCGAATGAGATTTATTAAAGCCATATCCAGCAAATTTTTCAACCAGATCAAATATTCGCATCGACAGCTCACCATCAATACCTTGTTTTTCAGCGCCATCTTTAAAAACAGAACGTTGCTTTGCCATCTCTTCTGGTTTTTTCTTACCCATAGCTCGACGTAGTAAATCAGCACCTCCCAATGTATAACCTGAAAGAGTCTGTGCGATTTGCATCACTTGTTCTTGATATAAAATAATACCATACGTTGGTTCCAAAATAGGTTTTAATGAGTCATGTTGGTACTTAATATCAGGATAAGAGACCTCTTCTCGTCCATGTTTTCGGTCAATAAAATTATCCACCATTCCTGATTGTAGTGGCCCAGGACGAAATAATGCGACTAAAGCGATCATATCTTCAAAGCAGTCGGGCTTTAAACGCCTTATTAGGTCTTTCATACCTCGAGATTCAAGTTGGAATACTGCTGTAGTTTCAGCTTTTAATAATAATTCGAAAGATTTTTCATCATCCAAAGGAATTCGAGTAATATCGACTTTTTCTCTACCTTCTCGTAACTGACGTTCATTAATCATTTTGATTGCCCAATCAATAATGGTTAATGTCCGTAATCCTAAAAAGTCAAACTTTACCAGACCTGCATATTCAACATCATTTTTATCAAACTGAGTAACCGGGTGATGGCCTTCTGGATCACAATAAATTGGAGAAAAATCAGTTATCTTTGTAGGTGAAATTACAACACCACCGGCATGCTTACCAGCGTTTCGGGTTACCCCTTCTAATTGTCGTGCAATGTCAATTAATGATTTAACCTCTTCATTATTATCATATAACTCCTGTAACTGAGGTTCAATCTCAAAAGCCTTGGCTAGGGTCATTCCTGGATCTAAAGGTATCAATTTTGAAATACGATCGACAAACCCATAAGGATGCCCAAGAACTCTTCCAACATCTCGGATTACTGCTTTAGCTGCCATAGTACCAAAGGTTATAATTTGAGAAACCGCATCTCGTCCATACATATCAGCCACATGATCAATAACTAGATCGCGTTTTTCCATACAAAAATCAACATCAAAGTCGGGCATTGAAACACGTTCTGGGTTTAAAAAACGTTCAAAAAGTAAATCGAACTCAAGCGGATCCAAATCGGTAATTTTCAAAGCATACGCAACTAGCGAACCTGCACCAGAGCCTCGTCCTGGACCAACTGGAATATCATTATCTTTTGACCATTGTATAAACTCCATAACAATCAGAAAGTAACCAGGAAAACCCATTTGGTTAATCACAGTTAATTCGGTTTCTAAACGCTCATCATATTCAGGTCGTCTTTGCTTTCTAACTTCTGGATCAGGAAATAAAAACGTTAGTCTTTCTTCTAATCCTTCGCGTGATTTATGCACTAAAAAGTCTTCAGTTGACATATCACCGGTTGGAAATTTAGGTAAAAAATATTCACCCAATCGAATGGACACATTACAGCGTTTTGCAATTTCAACACTATTTTCAAGCGCTTCAGGAATATCAGAAAATAGTTCGCACATTTCCTGTTCTGTACGTAGATATTGCTCTGCCGAATAGTTTTTAGGTCTGGAAGGATCTTCTAGCGTATTACCATCATGAATAGCGACACGAATCTCGTGAGCATCAAAATCAGAAGATTTCAAAAATCGAACATCGTTAGTTGCAACAACGGGTAACAAATATTGCTCAGCTAAATTTACAGCACGATGAATAAATAGTTCTTCATTGGCTCGGTTAGTCCGTACCAACTCAAAATAAAAATATTCATTAAAATTTTCTAAGTAATAATTAATTGCATTATCAATGATAACTTGATTATTACGAACAATACCTATACCAACATCACTTTCTCTCCCAGCTAATACAATTAATCCAGCACGATGCTTGGTTAACCATCCCTGATCAACAATCGGTATATCACCAAGATAACCACGTTGATAAGCTTGGGAAATCAATAAAGTAAGGTTATGATATCCTTCATTATTAGCTGCTAATAAAGTTAAATAATAAATATCATCAGGCATGTTTGAACTTTTTATAGCAAGATCTGCCCCAATAATCGGTTTAATACCTTTTGACATTGCCGAACCGTAAAATTTAACCAATCCACAAAGGTTAGTAAAATCTGTGATCGCAAAAGCAGGCATCTGTAACTTGCTCACTTCATTTACTAATGTTCCAACTTTCGCAATTCCATCAACCATCGAGAAATCACTATGTAAATGAAGATGAATAAATTTAGGTTCCACCATAATTACCAGATATGATTATGCTTAAAAAATTACATAGATTATAACACAAGCAGTAAGAATATTCTTACTCTCTTTAATTACAAGCTCTAATTGAATAAAAAAGATAAGGATAGATTCAATTATAATTTTTATAAATGAAAATGCCTATGTTAAAGGCATTCCGCCGATAAAATATTATCGACGGATAAAGAAAACTAGATTTTTTTGAACAACACAGAACCATTAGTTCCACCAAAACCAAATGAGTTGCAAAGTGCATATTCTAAGTTTTTAACTTGACGAGCAGTATGCGGTACATAATCAAGATCACATCCCTCATCAGGATTATCTAAATTAATTGTCGGTGGCACAGATTGATCACGCAATGCAAGTACAGTAAAAATTGATTCAACAGCACCAGCAGCACCCAATAAATGTCCAATCATAGATTTAGTTGAACTCACCATCACTTTATTAGCATTTTCTTTAAAAATGCTTTTTACCGCTTGGGTTTCTGCTTTATCACCGGCTGGCGTTGATGTACCATGAGCGTTGATATAACCTACTTGCTCAGGCATAATTCCTGCATCACGAATTGCACATTTCATTGCTAATGCAGCACCACTACCGTTTTCTGGGGGTGAAGTCATATGATAAGCATCGCCACTCATACCAAATCCAACCAGTTCAGCATAAATTTTAGCACCACGCTTTTTGGCATGTTCATATTCTTCTAAGAACATGATTCCCGCACCATCACCAAGCACAAAACCATCACGATCTTTATCCCAAGGACGACTTGCCGCTTTAGGATTACTGTTGTTAGTTGATAAAGCTCGAGCGGCACCAAAACCACCAATTCCCAATGGAGTACTGGCTTTTTCGCCACCTCCAGCTAACATCGCATCCGCATCACCATAAGCAATCATACGTGCAGCATGACCAATATTGTGTACACCAGAAGAACATGCTGTTGCGATAGTAATACTAGGACCTTTTAATCCATAAATAATAGATAAATGACCTGCAATCATATTAACTATTGTTGATGGAACAAAAAACGGACTAATTTTACGTGGTCCACCATTGACTAATGCACTGTGGTTTTCTTCAATTAGTCCGAGTCCACCAATACCTGAACCTATAGCACAGCCAATACGTTTTGCGTTTTCTTCCGTGATCTCAATGCCAGCATCTTTCATTGCTTGCATACCTGCAGCAATACCGTATTGGATAAAATAATCCATTTTACGCGCATCTTTACGTGAAATATTATAATCTTCGCCATTAAAGTTTTTAACCATTGCGGCGAAGCGCGTTGCGAAAGGGGCAGTATCAAAGTGTTCTATGAGCTCAACACCACTTTGACCTGCTAAAAGTGCTTGCCAAGTGGACTCAACTGTATTACCTACTGGAGATATCATGCCCATTCCAGTGACAACAACTCTGCGTTTAGACACATTGTCCTCCAGAAAAGGATTGAAATGAAATTTGAATCATTGAAAATTTTATTTTAAATTGTCTACCAATTTATACCAAATCTTCTCTAATTTAATAATTAAAGTTACTGATACAAACTAGGCGATCATTTGACCGCCTATGGTGAAAACTCTGCTAACCTTATTGATTCGCAGTAATATAATCGATTGCTGATTGAACAGTTGTGATTTTTTCAGCTTCTTCATCAGGAATTTCAGTATCAAATTCTTCTTCTAAAGCCATAACTAATTCAACTGTATCAAGAGAGTCAGCGCCAAGATCTTCAATGAAAGAAGATTCGTTTTTAACTTCTTCCTCTTTTACACCAAGTTGCTCAACAATAATTTTCTTAACTCGCTCTTCAATAGTGCTCATACTCTTTTTTTTCCTATAAAAATCGCCGAAAGTGGCGGTGAATGTAAGTTTATAAAATGTTGAAAAAGATGCCAATCATTTTTCAACCCAACTGCTTATTTTTTGTTCAAAACATCAAAATATTGCTTTATTTTACACTATTCTACCCAATTACACCATATACATGCCGCCATTGACATGTAAAGTTTCACCAGTAATGTAAGATGCTTCATCAGAAACCAAAAAGGCAACCGCATTAGCAATTTCCACTGGTTCACCTAAACGTCCTGCAGGAACTTGTGCCAATGTTAACGCTTTTTGTTCCTCGGTTAATGCATCAGTCATATCAGTTGCAATAAAGCCAGGTGCAACCACATTAACAGTAATTCCCCTCGATGCAACTTCGCGAGCTAATGATTTACTAAAACCAATTAATCCTGCTTTAGCTGCTGCATAGTTAGCTTGACCTGCATTTCCCATTGTACCTACTACTGAACCAATAGTCACAATTCTGCCATAACGTTTTTTCATCATTGTGCGCATTAATGCTTTAGATAAACGGAACACAGACGTTAAATTGGTATCTAAAATATCTTGCCATTCGTCTTCTTTCATTCGCATTAACAAATTATCACGAGTAATACCTGCATTATTAACAAGAATATCGATATCACCAAATTCCGTTTTAATTGTATTAATCACAGATTCGATTGATTCTTCATTGGTCACATTTAAGGCTAAACCTTTACCATTTGAACCTAAATAGTGGCTAATAGCCTCAGCGCCTTTTTCTGTTGTTGCCGTACCAATAACCGTTGCACCACAAGCAACTAATTTTTCTGCAATTGCTTTACCAATCCCACGGCTTGCACCGGTAACTAAAGCAATTTTTCCTGATAGGTTCATAACTACCCCTTTTATCTTTTACTTTGTGTTTTCTAATGCTATGTCTAATGATGTTTTATCATTAACCGCCAAACCAGAAAGTGTATCAACAATACGTTTAGTTAAGCCAGTTAACACTTTCCCTGGTCCCATTTCAACTAAAAGCGTTATCTCTTGTTTTGCCATGTATTCAACAGTTTCGGTCCAACGTACAGGACTATAAAGCTGAGAAATTAATGCCGTTTTAATTTTTTCGGCAGAGGTTTCAACTTTCACATCGACATTATTAATAACAGCAAACTTTGGCATACTAAATTCAATGTCATTTAATGTCGTTGCTAATTTATCAGCTGCTGGTTTCATTAATGCACAGTGTGATGGCACGCTGACAGCGAGTGGTAATGCACGTTTTGCACCTGCTTCTTTACATAATGAACCTGCACGTTCAACAGCTTCTTTATTACCGGCAATAACAACTTGACCAGGTGAATTAAAATTTACTGGGGCAACAATTTGACCTTGAGCTGCTTGTTCACATGCTTTGCTAATCGATTCGTTATCTAACCCAATAATGGCATACATTGCCCCCGTACCGCTTGGGACGGCTTCCTGCATTAGTTTTCCACGTAATTCGACTAATTTAATCGCATCTTTAAAATCAATCACACCGGCACAAACTAATGCTGAATACTCACCTAAACTATGCCCCGCCATAAAATCGGGTTGTGCACCATTAACACTTTGCCATACATTAAATATTGCAACAGATGATGCAAGCAATGCCGGTTGGGTTTGCCAAGTTTTATTTAATTCCTCTGTAGGACCTTGTTGTACTAAATCCCACAAATTGTAACCAAGTACTTCAGAGGCTTCATCAAATGTTGATTTCACAATAGGAAAATCACCAGCAAGATCTTTTAACATACCGACTGCTTGTGAGCCTTGTCCTGGAAATACCATTGCAAATTTGGTCATTATTAAATCCTTGATCATAAAAAATAAATCATAAATTAAAATCTAACTAGCGCAGATCCCCAAACAAATCCCCCACCAAAGGCCTCTAATAAAATTAGATGACCTCGTTGAATTCGCCCATCTCGCACACCAGTATCTAAAGCACAAGGCACAGAAGCAGCAGAAGTATTCCCCTGCTTATCTAATGTGACAATCACTTTACTCATATCCATATCTAAACGTTTAGCCGTTGCGGAAATAATCCTTAAATTAGCTTGATGAGGTACTAGCCAATCTAAATCTGATTTGTTAAACGCATTTTCAGTTAAAAGTTCATCAACCAAGTTTGAAAGCTCTTTAACTGCAATTTTAAATACTTCATTACCATGCATAGTCATATAAACAGGATCATGCATATCGCGACGATCAATATATGGATATTTTAATAAGTCACCATAACGACCATCAGCATGAAGATGTGAAGCGATAATACCCGGCTCTTCTGACGCACCAACGACAACAGCTCCAGCGCCATCACCAAAAATAATAATGGTTCCCCTGTCATTTGGATCGACACCGCGAGTTAGCATATCAGAGCCAACAACCAAAGCATATTTAATAGCACCGCTTTTAACATATTTATCGGCAATATCTAACGCATAAACAAATCCCGAGCAAGCCGCAGACACATCAAATGCAATCACATCCCCTATTGCTAATTTGGCTTGTAATTCAGTTGCTGAGCTTGGAAAAGCATTGACTGAAGTCGCTGTTGCAACAATAATCATGCCAATATCATTTTTATTAATATTAGCCATCTCGATAGCGTTAATTGCTGCTTGATAAGCCATGCTCGTTACAGTTTCATCAGGAGCGGCAATGCGTCTTTCTTTAATGCCAGTACGGGTTGTGATCCATTCATCGCTGGTATCAACCATCTTTTCTAGATCAGCATTGGTTCTTATCTGTTTTGGAAGGTAACTCCCTGTTCCTAATATCTTTGTATACATCTAATTATTCGCTCTTGGGTAGTGCGGAAGAAAGACTCGTTGCAATCTTCTCAGGTATATTGGTTTGTATCGCTAAAATAGCTTGTTCAATTGCTGCAAAAAATGATTTTTGGTTGGCACTACCGTGACTTTTAATCACAATACTTTTAAGTCCAAGCAAACAAGCACCATTATATCGTCCGGGATCTAAATAACCAAAATTTTTTGACACTTTTCTTTGTAACCATTTACTTAATAGCTTCATTAATAATGAATTATGATCAAAAGACGCCTTAAATAAAGACATAAAAATTTTAACTAATCCTTCTACTGTTTTTAACGTCACATTGCCAACAAAGCCATCACAAACTAACACATCGGTTTTACCAGTCAGAAGCTCATTACCTTCTAAATAACCAATGTAATTAATTTGATCATTTAATTTTAAAATAGAAGCAGCTGCACGTATTTTATCCAATCCTTTAATGTCTTCCTCTCCAATATTAAGTAATGCAACTCGAGGATGTTCAATTTTAAGCAGCGTTTTAGCTAAAATTTGCCCCATTATGGCAAATTGCACAAGCATATCACTATCACATTCAGCATTCGCCCCTAAATCCAACACAACTGTATTTTGATTATTTAGAGCGGGAATTGTAGCAACTAAAGCGGGACGATCAATACCTGTTAAAGAGTGTAAAAGTAATTTAGAAAGCCCCATCAATGCACCGGTATTACCAGCACTCACGCAAGCTTGGACATTGTTATTTTTAACCAGTTCAAGAGCTATTCTCATTGATGATCCTTGACTATGACGAATCGCATAAGAAGGCTTCATATCATTAGTAATAACGGTCGTTGACTCAGTCAAAATTAAACGCCTATCTTGTTGATATTGAGAAATAAGCTTTTTACTTTCTTTTGACAAAAAAAGATCAATTTCTGTTGGATCACCCACCAGAAAAATAGAAAGGTTTGGATAACAATTTAGAGCTTGTATTGCAGCAGGAACAACAACACGAGGACCTAAGTCCCCGCTCATAGCATCTAACGCAATGGTTAGACTATCCAAAATGTCACCTAATAATTTCTAATTTAAGAGTAATTATTTAGAAATTACTTTACGACCACGATAATAACCATCAGCGGTTACGTGATGACGTAAATGTGTTTTACCTGATTCATCAACTGAGATATTAGCAACTGTTAATGCATCATGAGAACGACGCATACCACGTTTTGCACGAGTTTTACGATTCTGTTGAACAGCCATGGATTTACCCCTTATTCTTTAAACTAACTAAAATTGCAAATGGATTCGGTTTTTCATTCTCACTTGGAATGTCACCAAATACCATATCAGCCTCTGACACTTCGCAGTGTTTACTATCATGTACCGGCGCAATTGGTAACGAGAGAATGATTTCGTCCTCAAGTAACGCTAATATATCTACTTCGCCAAACTCGTTCATAAGAACGGGCTCATAATGTTCCGGTAGTGCCTCTGCTTGAGCATCGCTCTTAACAGGACTAAATTTATTCATCACATGAACTTCTGTGATAAAAGGTTTAAAACAACGTTGGCAAATCTGCTCTAACGTAATTTTTGCATCAATTGCAATAACACAGAGCTTTTGCTCATCATAATAAAAAGATAAGCTACACTCAATATCGCTTTTTGGACGTTCAACCCTTGTCGCACTTTGCATTGGATAATATCCAACATAATCAAGCTTTTTTTGCGCTGCTTTAACTGGGTCAATTGTTAATGGCAATTTATTTTGCATAGAATATACATTCTACCTTAAAGTTATTCTTATGTCTTTTAAAAAGAACACAATATATAAGGCGCGCATATTACCTTTAAATAAGGTCTTCGTCAATGCCAGATAATAATATAATTTGATTTAAATATTGGCTATTACCTTATTATTTTTAAATTTATATAAGTTTATTATTATAAAAGAGTTTTACCTAGCCATGTATTTTCATATTTTATGATCATACTATGACAATCGCCCAAAACTATCCTTAACAATAGCGCGAAAATCATCAAATGTTTTACTATTTAATAAACGTTTAGTTGCTCTTTCCTTGACAAAATTGACAAATAAATTATAGATTCTCATGGTATCTTCATATTCATCCTTACTAATCGCTAGCAAAAAAATAACATGTGCAATTTCATTCTTATTCCATGCAATACCTTGTGGTACCAAAATCGTTGTTACCATTGTTTTTTTTGCTAATAAACCAACAGTGTGAGGGATCGCGATGTTTTCACCTAACAATGTTGACACAATAGTTTCTCGCTCAATAACCGAAGGATAAAAATCCTGCTCGACATAACCTGATTGCTCAAGTCTTTGGCAAACTTTTTTTAAAAGCTCCTTTTGTGTAACAGGCTTATCGATAATAAGAAAAAACTTCTCATCAAAAAACCTCTCAATAATATAAGGCATAGTTCTATCGATCATTGCCAACCGCCCCAATTGCTCAAGCTGATAAGGTGTTGGAAATGGTGAAATTTTAACTATTTGCTTATTTTTTTCTGTTAAACGAACAGTTGAAACAACAAAATCTTCTTCAATATTTGCCAGCTGTTCATATTCACGGTAAGAAAGAGTTCGATTTATTTTAATATGCGGGAAATCCCGTTTAATTTTTGATTCAATCATACGCAAAGCGGCATTACCAAGCTCGCTAACAAGTAAAATTTGCGCATATCTTTCATGTCCAGCATTATAATTACGCTCTAGTGCCACGCCGATATGTACCGCTAAGTAACTAATTTCATCTTCTGTCATTTTTGATTCAGTATACCTTTCGGTATTAGCTAGCGCAGATAATGTAATATCATAAGCAAAAGGATAATATTGTTTAATTTCATATAATAAAGGATTAGTTGTTCTAATTTGATATTTAATCCTTGATAACATTGAAGAAATATGGATTAGCATATCTTGGTATAATTTTTTATCATCCCATAAATTATAGTGATAAGAATCATTTATATAAGATAAAATATGATTAACCAATGCTAAACTTTTTGCTTGATTAGGTGAATCCATAATTGTTCGTGAGGCAATTTGCACACACAAATAGTTAAATTCGGCATCTGAAAGCACACTACCCAAAAAGTAAGAAAACCCTTCCGAAATTTCACGAGCAGCACTAATAATCGTCGTATTTATTTTATCGACTTGATATTCAATGAGTTCATAACCTTGAGTAATTCTAGTTATAGAAACCGCACAACTGTAAAGTAAATACCCTTGCCCTTCAGCATTTAACTTTAATTCAAAACGTTCAAATTGGTTTTGTAAAATACGCTCAAGATAGTTTAGATCAATATCATTCAAAATAGTTTGTCTAAGTCTATCTACCGTTATAGTATCTTCGACCATATGACGTCGCCATAGAATATCAGTTAAACTTGCCCGAATAGATGATTCTTCACCAACTAACCGCATTCCATAATAAGGACGATTTTCGAGCGATAAATTATATTTATCTAAGTACTGCTTAACTTCAATAACATCATTTTGTAAAGTACTACGACTTAAAAACCACTTCCCTGCTATATCATCTAATTTAACAGAATTTGTTTGCGTTAAAAAAGCAATCAATAAGGCAGAAACTCGCTCTTTACTTGTTCGTGGGACCTGCTCTATTGGCGGTGTAATTGGTAATGTTGCATAACAATTAGGATCAGATACCACAAGTTGATAACCTATATTCTTGGTATATTCAACTTGGGCACCATAATCATATAAAATATCGTTAAGTGCTGAAATATCAGTCCGAATTGTTCGTGTAGACACAGAAAAACGATTGGCTAGCTCTTGCTGAGGTAGTGTTTCATTTTTTATCGTATCAAATAGATACGCTAATCGCTGATAAGAAAAAAGCACTTTAGATGACATATCTTATCCTACTAATTTTTGGGTAATTGATAAAAGCTGTTTGACATCACTGATTCTAGTTTCGCCAGTCGTTTTATCAATAATAGAACTATAAATATGAGGAATGATTTTTTTCACACCTGCGTCTAAAGCAATTTTTAAAATATCCTCGTAGTTATCTAAATCGATACCACCGGTGGGCTCAAGATAAAAATTGTTTTCTGCGCAACATCTAGCAACATACTCAAATTCATCCTGATGCTTCAATCCCCCCATAGGAAAATATTTTATTGAACTTCCTCCCATATCTTTTAATAAAGCAATTGCCGTTTCAACTGGTACAATCGCGGCCGGTGATTTAGCACTTAGCGGTCCTGTTGCAATATTAACTAAACCAACTTTCCCTGTTGGCGAAACTAATCCGTTAACGACAGTTTCGTTTTGCCCTAATAAAGCTCTATTTGTAGCAACACCAGTAAAAACTTGATTAACATGTTGTGGTTGAAGTACAGCAGAAATTTCAGACACCATTATTGATTGATTTGGATCACCAGCCCCCAGACCAACTGAAATCGCATTATCGATCGCTAACGCATATTTTTTCATATCAGAAATAGCAGAGGAATTATCGAGATAATTTTTAGATAAAACACCAACAACAACATGTGTTTTTGCTGCCTCATAAATAGCTTTAGCGTTATCAATAGAATTAGCCAATACGTTTAAACAAACACGGCCATTGTAATAATTGGGAGTCAGTTGCATTATTTTGCTCCTTGAATAATATTTTTAATTTTGTTGTAAATAATATCTAATTGTTCCGATGTCACACTGCGAACATCAGCCTCTACCTTACCTTCATTCACCTTATATTCCCTAAAATAAACTGCAATATCACTTTGCTTCATAAAACTAACTACTTCAGCAGCGCTTTTACCGATGACATTGGTATTAAATGATATTTCAGCGCGAGCAATATCACGCCCTGCACCATCCCAAACAACGGTAGCTGATATCCCATCAAGTGCATTTAAATTTTCAATAAATGGGGTCATTCTAATCACCATCTGCTGCCCTGTTTCATGTTTTGGTTCAGTAACATATAGTTCAATGGCTTTGGTTAATCCTAAAATACCTTCTTTACCTACTTTCATGGGCCGTCCAATACCTTGTGACTGTAGTTTTAACCATTCCACCGCTTGTTGACGACCAATAACTAGACCGCTAGTTGGTCCTTCAATCGCTTTAGCTCCGCTATAAATAACTAAATCAGCGCCTTGTTGATAATATGTTTGTAAATCTTCTTCAGCAGCAGCATCAACAATTAATGGAATATTGTATTTTTTGGCAATTACAGCCGTTTGTGCGACTGACAACATACTTTTTTGCACACAATGATGGGATTTAACATATAAAATAGCCGCTGTATCTGGATTAATTAAAGATTCAATATGTTCTGGTTTACATTCATTAGCATAACCAGCTTCAACCGCAATACCACCACCTAGTGAAACCATCGTACTAATCGGTGCACCAAAATTAACGTTATGACCTTTAGGAACAATAATTTCACGAGGAACATATTTGTCTGATGAATGTAAATTAAATAACAGATCACGATCGTCTTTGATAATTAAACCTGCAACCGCTTGTACAATGCCAGCAGAAGCACACGATACTACGACGGCATTTTCGACTTTGAGTAATTTTGCAATATATTGCCCCGTTTTATCCACCAGATCTTTAATTTCAAAATATTCATTTAGTCCATGTAATACTGTGTCAACCACTTCTGGTCTTGGCGTTGAGACACCTAAAATTGTCATTCGTCCTGACGCATTAATTACTCTTTTTAAGTTATATTTACTGTAAACATCTTTTTCAGATTGAGATTCTGAGCTCATTTTTACTACCTTCTTCTGTTATTTCAATACACACAGTATGTTCTTTACTCCCAGTTACAACACATGCCAAGGGAACAAACTGCTCATGACTTTGACGAACTTCACCTTCTGAATCCGATAACGAAACCGTTTCCTGTTTGATATCGAAAATAGTGAGATCTGCATCATAACCAATGGATAATTTACCTTTATTTTCAAGATGCAAAATTTGTGCCGCATTTTTTGTAACACTATCAATAATTCGCTCCCTGCTATAACCTAAACAAATAAACTTGGTCATAACATTTGCTAGACTAAATACTGGCCCTTGAATACGGTTCTTAGAATATATATCGGAACTAATTGTAGTTGGATAAATATCAAGTAATTTTGCCCTTTCAGCAACAGCAAAACTAAAACTCTCACCACCATGACCAATATCTAAAATTACGCCTCGCTTAATAGCCCGACTTATTGAATCGCGAAGATTATTTTCTTTATCAAAAATTCGATTCGGCTTACCATTAAAACAATGAGTGATGATGTCTCCTTTTGTTAACAGATCGGCAATATCATCAAGCTCTGGCGGATTATTTCCCACATGAATCATTAAAGGTAATCCACTCTTTTTTTGCATATCTTTGGCTTTGACCAACGGTAATATTCCATTTTCACCAACCACACTACGACTCATTCTCACTTTTATTCCAATAATAAAATGAGAATATTTGGCTAACATTGTGTCGAATAAAGGCACATCAATATCACGCATATCGGCAAGTTCACTTTGTCGTATCAGCCCTATTTTCGAGATATTTAAAAAGGAATAAACATGAGTGTTGGCTTGTTGCGCTAATTGATAAAATTCATCAACATCAAGCGCACCAACGCTACCGGCATCAACTACCGAGGTGACACCAGCCTTAGTGCCGATCAAATCAGGTTCATCGTAATAAATAGGTGAACGAGCAAAGCAATGAGTGTGAGAATCAATCCATCCAGCACTAATGTAGTGTTTAGCATGTAAATTTAAAATCTGTTGTGATTGTTCTGTAATGTTCTTACTAATCTCAACAATCTTGCCTAAATGAACTGCAATATCAACGATCGATTCGTCAATTAATTTTGCTTTCTTTATCACTAAATCATACATAATTACATCCAAATCCTCTGTAATTTAGGCAATGACAAAGGAGTATTAAAATCACGCAATTGGGAAGATCCCACCAAAAATCATTGCACCTAAAATTGCACCACCAGTGATAGGCTTTTTCCATACATAAAAGATAAGCGCACCAAGTAATGAGCCAATACCAATTGGAATTGAGGCAACCATCGCCGATAAAATAATCATTGGTCCTAAAAATCTTCCCGATGCATTACCCGCCCCCATCATGACATCAGCCCCAAATGTTGAGCCACCGCCACTATTTAGCGTAAATTTACGAATAATAATGATAATAAACCCAATCAATACACCTAAAACAAGACCGGTTACCAACGCAGCAAAAAAGTTTTCAACAGGTAATGTGTAACCGCCCGCTAAAAGCAATGCAGGAACGCCTAAACCAATACCAGTTTGTAAGGCACCACCAATATCTAATATACCGACTAACGACCCTTCAATGACTCGAGCAAATAAAAAGCTCGCCCCAAAAGCAGCCACTGCACCATAATCGCCTGTTGTCATTCCTGATTTAAGCATGGCGACAAAAGCGATTTCATTAAATGCACCAATACCATAAACATAAAAAGTATGCGTCCCAGCAAAAATCCCAGCAGATAATAATCCACAGATAATAGGGAATGACCAATCGGCATACCAAAAGCTCTTATTAATGGTTGTTTCTGTATTCATAACATGTTCCCTATACTATTTAAACCAATAAGATAGACCATCTCTAAAAGAGTTAATCATCTTCATATCAAAGCCACGGAAATATCCGCTCATGACAAATAAGATAATAACGGCAACCAACATGATCTTCATCACACGATTCCAACCACTATCATCCACACCTTTACCTATCAAAATACCTAATACAAGTCCTGGTACAGCATTCCCCATAATTAACTGTGCAAGCCCGCCAAATAGTGTTCCCCAAAAGCCACTTCTTCGCCCAGCGTCTAACGCAGCTAACCAAAAGATAACCGGCATGACAGTTGCTACAAGTAAATTGGCAGCAGGAACAAGTACTTTAGTTGCTGTAATCTTCAACGAATCGGGGATTGCTGAAGTTGTGGTATTTAAAAATAGCACAACAAGTACACCAATAATTGTGCACACAAATGCCATTTTTTTAGGATCATGTAACGTTTCGGTAATATTACGATTTTTTACCATCAGTAACGCTGCCCCCCAATTTGGAATGATACGATGATCAACATCTTGAGTAAAAGAGCCAGCGGCAACAGATGAAGCCCAAGCATTAAAGAAAAATCCGAGGCCAAAAGAAAAATGTGCAGCAGGATCCCCTTCGCAAGAATTAAGCTCACCTAATGTGCGAAATGCTCCCATACCTTGATACGTTGGCGCGTGAAACATTCGAGCCGCCCCAGCACCAACGCTAAAACCACAAAGTCCACCGATAATAATAGACTTGAATGCAATAATTAAAATTTCCATAACTTCCCTTTTACGTTATGTTATTTAGTGGTAAATTCAATGTCACTTAAATCAACAAAAGTTACATTAACAGATACATCAAGCGTGATTTCATAAAAAGTCTTTTTTCTTGGTAAAAAAACAAACAAAAAACGCTCTATGGTTGTCTTTTCTATTGCTGATACAACTTGAATATCAATCGGTTCAATGCGCAACATAATATTATTGGTATTTTTCAATACTTGTTTTTGAACCTGACTTAAAGCGATAGCAAATGCTTGTTGCTTAGCATTACCATGACCTTTTACTCTGACAAGTATCTGCTCTTTTTTCATGCTGATTTTCCGCTTATGAACGTGGATATTTTTTCAAAAATGCTTTTGCGATACGTTGTCCTAGCTCTTTTGTGTCCATAAAGCCAAAACCGAGAACTTTACATCCTTCATTGATAGCTGTTTCGCCCTCTTCAATTGATCGCATACCATGGCGTTGTAGGTAGCCATATTTATTTTGTGCCGTAATAGCACCTGCTCCACCACTACCGCAAAAAGAAAGTCCTAAATCAGCCTTTTCGCTGTTCATTACATCGCCTAATTTCATATCTGCAGCCATACCGGGAATGACAATTGCACGACACCCCTCTACAGAATTAATACCTTCTGCAATTTTTTGCCCTTTTCCCATTCTATCGCCAATAACAATGACTACTTCAGCCATAATATTTCTCCTATTTAATTTTCATTTTAGAATGTCTAGTATTTGTTTTAGTTTGCCTTAGCGACTTCATAATGCACCGCTAATAAATAAGCCTCTTCCATTGGTAATTTATTGAATAATTGTACCGTTCTACGTGCTAACGATAATGATTCTTCTGAAAGCTCATCAAAAAGTGTTGGATCGACTTCGGGAAGCCTTTCTAAGTTTTTTGCTCTTTCCACCATAGCTTTAACGTGGGAATACAACATCGCCTTTTGGATATCATTTTGAAAAATTTGACATTCAGATAACCAATCATTAATTATTTCAATAGTTTGATTTGTAACTAATTCTGGATCAAGATTATCTTCGATCATTCGGAATCTTATTTGGTTCATAATCTATGTACATATTATTGTTTTAGGATGATTTAAGCCTAAATGAAATGAGAATCAATTTGGATAGAGACTTTTTCCATCAACAACAGGAAATTTGTTATAAAGATAGGAAAGTGCAGTAATAGACAGGCTTTGTTATTCTTAAATTAATAATTTACAAATTTAATTTATGTTCAATTTTGTGATTTAGATCATAAAATAAGCTAAAGTTAGCTTTCCACTTAAAAGCACGCCTAGCCTAAGATTGACTGGGAAAATCTATTTATCCTTTAATTAAAAGCTCTAAAAAAAATAAAAACTCAAATAAAATCAATATTTTTTCTGGGTATTTTTTAGTCGTTAATATTTAACTAGATGTTGTAATAGGATTAATTGTATTACCAACTACCGGATGCCCCCCCACCTCCGCTGCGGCCGCCTCCACCACCGCTAAAGCCACCAGATCCTCCACCGAAGCCACCACCTGACCCACCAAAACCGCCACCACCACGGCGGTTACTGCCACCACCGCGACTACCTCTAGCAGTTAAAATGCCGCTTATCATGGTGCTGACAACGAAAGCTAAAAATAACAGAGGTAATGCGATATGTACTGGGTAACCTTGCCATAAAGTAAATCCACCAATAGACAGTCCGTTGAGTAAACCTGTTCCTAAACTTCGTTTGGCACTGACTTTGGTGATAAATAGACTGGTTAGTAAGAAACAGATAAAAAATGATACTAGTCCATAGTTAATTAGTTTGGAACCAAAGTCCCCCGCCAATAAAGTATTGAGATTTTGGCCCTGAGTATCATCATTTTTTGGGTTAGAATTATCAATTTTTTGTTTCAGTACCAACAATGCATTGTCAATACCTTGATAATAGTTATTTTTCTGAAACTGTGGAGCTAATTGTTCGCGAATAATATGGCTAGCAACTAAATCGGTAATGGTTCCTTCAAATCCATAACCAACTTCAATGCGCATACGTTTGTCATCTTTTACTATTAGTAATAAGATACCATTATCTTGTCCTTTTTCACCGATTTTCCATTGAATAAAGACTCTATCTGCATATTGTTCTATGGTTTCATTATCAAGCTTAGCGATCATTAAAACCGCTATTTGTTTCCCGTCTGTCTGTGATTTTTCATAATCACTCAAATTTGCTTCAAGTGTGCTTAATTGTGACGATGTTAATGTATTAGTCGTGTCAATCACTCGATGTTTGAATGCGGGAATATCAGTTAGCCCATAACTGAGCCAACTAATTATGAACAATATGCTACATAGAAAATATTTTTTCACGATAATAATTATCCAAAATTCACTGCGGGAGGATTAGACATTTGCTTTTCATCATCAACCGTAAATTGCTGTTTTGGTTGTTTTCCTAAGCTATCAGCAATCCATTTAGTCGGTAACTTACGGATATAGATATTAAATGTTTGCACCGCTTCGATATATCGCCCGCGCGCAACAGTAATGCGATTTTCAGTACCTTCAAGCTGACTCATTAAATCTTGATAAAGGGTGTTGGCTTTCAGTTCTGGATAGTTTTCACTTACTGCGATTAAGCGACTTAATGCTGAACTCAATTCTGATTGTGCTTGTTGGAATTTTGAGAATGTAGCAGGGTTAGTTAGCTGATCAGCATTAATCTGAATCGATCCGACTTTTGCTCTAGCTTCAGTTACTTGGATTAAAACTTCTTTTTCATGTGTGGTATAACCTTTTACGGTATTGACTAAATTAGGGACTAAATCAGCTCTACGCTTGTATTGATTGAGTACTTCAGACCATGCGGCCACTACTTTTTCGTCCTTTGTTTGGATACCATTGTAACTTGTAAAATAGATAAACGCCCCAATAACAACTAACACTACAATGATTAATAACGATTTGATTTTCATCCGTACGCCTGAAATTGTTGTTTATTTTACGAACAGTTTAAGAAAAGGGGAATGTTCCTGTCAAGAAATATAAAAACCTTTACACACTTGTGCTTGGTTATATTTTATTAGCTAGAAATCAGTCAGAAAAGGCATTGATTTTATTGGAGTTTTTATTTTAGCATTCCTAGATTACACCATGAAGTGCAATTTTTCTTAGCTCCTTTGAATAAAAGGAGGCAGGGCTTTTAAACTTATGCCGTTTTCT
>NZ_WTFC01000003.1:0-96519 GCF_009795795.1 Gilliamella sp. Pas-s95
TTTTTAAAATCGAATGTATATTTTTTTGCCATAATTTTGTTCCCAAAAGTAGATTTAAACAATCCAACTTTTGGGGGGCAGTTCACGAATTCCCTTTGCAATCCCACGCTTGGCTGCAGAATGTGGCCTGCGGCTGCCCGACGCCGCCGCTCGGTCTTAACGCACCGTTTGTGGACGCGCTCCAAGCGCACCACAAACTCGCCAAACATCCTTGTTTGGCGTGCTAACCTCGCTCTGTTGTCGGCACATTCTGACGCCGGAACAAGACAAACAACATAACCATCTTTTTTGGAAGATATTATGTTTTTATAATTATAAAATTGATTTTATTTAAATTAAACATCTTTCTGGCGGTTTTTTTTATTGCACTTGGCCAACAAATTTCATACTATTATCAAAAATTAAGGAGATAGTATGAAAAGAATATTTATAGTAAGTTTAGTTAGTCTTGCTTTATTCGGCTGTGGAGAAGATAAAATTACAAAAGAGTATCTTTTAGGTAATTGGCATTGTGTCGGTAATGAGTATGAAAAGGAAAACAGTGACGCTAATGAAGATTTTGATGATTCAGTGTCGTCGTCAGAAAAAACAATGACATTTAAAATGTTAGATAATGAACTTTATCAAATAAATGAGGATGGAACAAAAATCTTGATTGACCCAAATAAAATGGACACTAATAAAAGTGAAGTTACAGAAAACGCCAAGATTAACACAAAAACAACAACAAAAATTGTTAATAGCGACACCTTTAATTTCACAATTTTGGCTGAAATAAATAAAATTAATAGTAACAATAATAATAATATTATTGATCTTAGAACCAAAACAGAAGTGATTTGTACCCGAATAAAATAAGCATTCTCATCACTAATAAAATAAAGCCCGAAAGGGCTTATTTAAATTTAGTCAAGATAAAATATAAGTAAATTTAAACCTAAAGCTCGCAAATGTGAGCTTTTTTATGTCTGGAGAAAATTATGCCAATAACACAAGATTTACAAGCCATTGAGGGTAACCAGCTTATACAACTAATAGAAGTGAATGGCACAAAATTGGGGTTTGATGAAGTGCTGAGATTTCATGCTTATAATATTTCGCCTGACGGGTGGACGTCATTTACCGCTGAGAATTTACTATCAATAAAATAACAAGGTAAAAAATATTTACCGTATCCATATAAGTTAAAAGACATTGAATTAAGTAGCACTGGCTCACAACCAATACCAAGGCTATCAGTTGGCAATATAGACGGTAGAGTAACGTTTGTACTTGGTGTAATAAACAACAATTTCATCTTTGAAAACCATTTTTTAATATTTTGATTTTAAATTGTCGTTAAAAAAAGGTTTGGAGCGGTTAAATTGCTGTTATTGGGGCGCTATTCGTGGTTTTGTTGATTTGTTAGTTGCCGGCGCCTTGCTTGGATTGTGTAAGTGATTGATTTAGCTTAAAAACAGTAAAATAAAAACTTCAATAAAATCAATACCTTTTCTGACCGCTTTTTGGATGTAATTGCATTGTTTTTTTCCACAAAAACATTCCTGCTACTCCTTAAAACAATACTCATCCCCAATGGCACTTCCTTGAACACCAAATTGGCGCAAATTGTGATCGACTGCGTTCATTGATTGCCAGTGGTTTTCGCACCAATCTGGCGCTAACAAGGTTGGCTTTCTGGCGTTGGCGGATATGCGGTGATAAACGATGTTTGCAGGGGTTTGTCTGATGATGTCGCCTGCAATATCAACATATTCATCCAATGATAAAATATTGATACGACCAGCTCGCCATGCTTTTGCCATAATACTGCCATCAACAATATGTAATGGATGCAACTTTAAGCCGTCAACGCCACTATTTAATACACGTTCAAGCGTGATTAAATTATCTTGTTTGGTTTCTTTGGGTAAGCCAATAATTAAGTGCGTGCACACTTTTATACCAAGATTACGAGCTTTTTGTACGGTTTGATGATAATCGTTAAAAGTATGTCCACGATTTATGTCGTGCAAAGTTTTATCGTGAGCCGTTTGTAAGCCCAGTTCTAACCATACTTCAAAACCTTGAGATTGATAATCTGCCAGTAAATCAAGCGCTTCATTCGGAACGCAATCAGGGCGAGTCCCCACACAAAGTCCGACAATATCGGCACTATTTAACGCCTGTTCGTACATATTTTTTAGGATTGCAACTTCAGCATAAGTACTGGTGTAGGCTTGAAAGTATGCAAGATAGCGTTTGGATTTTTTCATTTGATGAGCTTGCGATACAAGTTGATCAGCAATCGATTTAACTTGTATTGATTCATCAATAATCGATGCCACATTACAAAAAGTGCATCCCCCCAAGCCGATAGTGCCATCGCGATTAGGACAGCTAAACCCTCCGTGTAGGGTGAGTTTGTAGATCTTTTCGCCGTATCGACGTTGGAGATCAGAGCCAAAGGTGTTAACCACAAGATGAAGTTGCATAATAGACCAGAATAAGCGTTTTGGGTATTTTACGGAGTTAGTGGGCTGACTTCAAGCTAGATTTGTTAGATTGCACTTTTTGCTCATTAAAAAAACTTAAATAAAATCAATACCTTTCCTGACCGCTTTTTGTGCATATTGTAACCGTTGTCGCTATTTTTGCACCTTGCTTATCAACAAGTATATAATAGCCCTTTCTAACTTGAGGCAATCTGCATGCAACTGGCGTTTTGTATTTATAAGTATTTCCCTTTTGGTGGTTTGCAACGCGATTTTTTGCAAATTGCTAAGGCTTGTCAAGCTCGTGGTCACCATGTACGGATTTATGTAATGGCATGGCAAGGCGATAAACCTGCTGGGTTTGATATTATTTTAGTGCCTAGAAAGGGTTGGTCGAACCATAGCCGTAATCTATCTTATTACCATTGGGTTAAGGCGCATTTGCAAGCAAATCCAGTTGATTGTGTCATTGGCTTTAATAAAATGCCTGATTTGGATGTCTATTTTGCAGGGGATACCTGCTTTGCTGAAAAAGTATCGCATAAGGGCTTTTTTTATAAATTGTCTAAACGCTGTAAGCATTATTTGGCTTTTGAAGATGCGGTATTTAATCAACATAGCCAAACCAAGATTATGGTGTTAACTAAACAGCAGATTAGTGATTTTGAGCACTATTACCATACTGATCCGTCTCGATTTTACCTTTTGCCACCCGGTATTGCGCAAGATCGCCAATACAATCATGAGTCGCTGGCTAAAGGTAAGCAATTTAGGCAAGCCAATCAAATTGATGAAGATCATTTTGTGGTTGTGCAAATTGGATCGGATTTTAAACGTAAAGGGGTTGATCGTTCGTTAACGGCCATTGCCGCATTACCTGATGCATTAAAGCAAAAAGTCACTTTTTTAGTGGTAGGGCAAGACAAACCCGATGCTTACCAAAAACTAGCTGCAAAACTGGGCATTGGGCATCAAGTTCGTTTTTTTGCAGGACGTAATGATATCCCTGACTTTTTATTTGCAGCAAATTTGCTATTACACCCTGCAAGGCAAGAAGCTGCCGGTATGGTTTTGGTTGAAGGATTGGCCGCTAGTGTGCCGGTTATTGTATCGGGCATTGCAGGGTATGCTTATCATATACACGATGCCAACGCTGGGGTGATCCTTGCCGAGCCTTTTGTACAAGCAGATCTCAATCACGCGGTGCAAAATGCCATAACCAATCACGATCAATTATTAACATGGCATAACAATGCGGTACACTATGGCCAGACGGCTGATTTATATCATTTAGCTCAGCGTGCCGCAGATATTATTTTAGGTTGTGATCATTATGAATGAGTTGAAGTTAAAATCCCCTTTTGATGCTTTGTGGAAAGATAAAGATCCGTTTGCGGAAGTTGAGTTAATCTCGGGTAAAGTTTATCGCGCGGTTAAGCAACGTAAGACGTTGAATTTTGAGCTCGATGGCGAATCTTATTTTATTAAAATTCACCGCGGTTCAACAATAAAAGAGATTGTGAAGAATCTTATTTCGCTACGTTTACCTGTTTTAGATGCTAAGCAAGAGTGGGATGCGATTGAGCGTTTGGAGCAAGTTGGCGTTAATACGATGGATGGGCGTGCATTTGGTCGTAAGGGATTAAATCCACTGACTCGCCATTCGTTTATTGTGACAAGAGATCTTAACCCGACTGTGAGTTTAGAAGATTTAACCAAGCCATGGTTAACTAACCCACCTAGCTATCATATAAAGCGTTGTTTAGTTATTTATTTGGCAAAAATGGTCGCCCAAATGCACGCCGCTGGGGTTAATCATCGTGATTGTTATTTGTGTCACTTTTTGCTTGATATTCCACTTTTTGAAAATCATCAGCAAATAAAATTATCGGTGATTGATTTACACCGTGCTCAGGTTCGTAAAACGGTTCCTGTGCGTTGGCGTGATAAGGATTTAATTGGGCTTTATTTTTCAGCCATGAATATTGGGCTAACCAATCGCGATATTTTGCGATTTTTGAAAGTGTATTTTAATCAACCTTTAAAAACGATTTTGCGTAATGAAGCTAAGTTAATGGCTAGTACGCATCAAAAAGTTGAACGAATTCGTAAAAGGACAGAAAAGTATCATCTTTAAAGCATAAGGAGGTACCATGTTTATTGAGCAAATGGATATTTCAGGATTTAAAGGTATCAAATCGCTATCTTTAACCTTAAATCCAAACGCTAGCGTGCTAATGGGCGAAAACCGTTGGGGTCGGTCGAGTTTGATTAGTGCTTTGCAATTGCTGTCACTTGATAATCAGTTTTATCAATTTGTGGATTCTGATTTTTATCACGATAAATACGATGTCTATAGCAATAAGATTGTGATTAAAATAACCTATTGTGAGTCCTATTTTAATGAACTTAACAATCCCATCTATCAACAACTATTGCCCGTTGCTTATACTGTTGATCAAGATAAACTGCGCCGAATAACTTACCTTATTACCGCCAATAAACAAGCCGATAAAATTATAACCCAACACTCTTTGGTAGATTTGCAACAAAGAACTTTCGCTTTTGCTGATAACAAGGCATTAATTGCCCATTTAATTATGCTTAACCCTGTTATGGCACTAAAAAGCTCGATTAGTCTGCAGAATTTACCCATTACCAATCAGCCATTATCAGAATACTATACTTTGCAACTTTGTGAGCAATTAAAAGCGTATTCGACACAATTGACACAAGATGAGTTACACCGAGGTTTGCAAGCTGCTAGAGCGCTTTTAGAGTATTATTTTGCCGATCAAGAGCACCGTTACCATTATAAGCATGTCGCCCAAAAAGGCTCGCCACGTAGTGAAGATTGGAATTCGCTTGAGCGAATTAATAATGTGTTAGATGATCTTGATAACGACTATTTGCGAACCGCACTATTAGGGATTTTGGGGTCGATCATTAATGCCAAAGGCCATAATACGCTTTCACAATACGCTGTGCCTATTTTGATTTTAGAAGAGCCAGAAAGTCAGTTACATCCGATTATTTTGTCGGTTGGCTTTCGATTGTTGAAGCATCTGCCAACACAAAAAATCATTACGTCTAATTCAAGTGATTTGGTTTCGTTATTTCCATTAGAGTGTCTGTACCGATTGATTCGTCTACCCGATAAAATTGTACCCAAATATATCACGCCCCAATCTTTTGGGATTGATGATAGCCGGCGCATTTTGTTCCATATTTTTTACCGCCGTGCTAGTGCACTGTTTGCCCGTTGTTGGCTGTTAGTCGAAGGAGAAACCGAAGTTTGGCTACTGCGTGAATTGGCTGAACAGAGCGGTTACCATTTAAGTTCTGAAGGCGTTCAGTTAATTGAGTTTGCGCAATGTGGTTTAAAACCGTTGATTAAATATGCTAATAAAATGGGCATTCATTGGTATGTGATAACCGATGGAGATATGGCTGGTAAGAAATATGCCGATACCGTAAAATCGCTATGTGGTGATGATAAAAATCCCGATGATTACTTAACCGTTTTACCAGCCCGAGATATTGAAAACTTCTTATTTAAACATGGTTTTAGTCATGTTTATAAACTTGCCGCTTATAATACAACACAGCATATTGATCTGCCTGTACATCAAATTATTCAAAAAGCGATTCATAAAAGTTCAAAACCTGATCTTGCGATTGCCATTTGTGATGATGCAAAATCACGTGGTATAAACGCTATACCGCGTTTACTAACTGATACCTTTGCCAAAATTATTAAAGTATCTAAGGCGCTAGTTTAAGTCACTACCGTGTAAAAAATAGTTTAAGATTGATATCAAGAAGATAAACCATTCCGCTGGCATCATTTCAGCGGAATGGAATGTAGGTTAAATCTATTTGGTGATTCGTTTATATTTAGCGCGTTTTGGCTCTAATGCCTCAGCACCTAGTGTGCGTTTTTTCCACTCTTCGTACTCGGTAAAGTTACCTTCAAAAAATTCAACATGGCCTTCATCTTGATAATCCAAAATATGGGTGGCAATGCGATCTAAAAACCAACGGTCATGTGAAATCACTAAGGCACAGCCCGGAAACTCTAATAATGCATTTTCCAGCGCACGTAGCGTTTCGACATCTAAGTCATTGGTCGGTTCGTCAAGTAACAGAACATTACCGCCTACTTGCAATAATTTGGCTAAATGCACGCGTCCACGTTCACCACCTGAAAGTTCACCTACACGTTTTTGCTGATCAACACCTTTAAAGTTAAAACGACCAACATAAGCACGGCTTGGAATTTCAAAATTACCAATACGCATAATATCTTGACCATTTGAGATCTCATCCCAAACGGTTTTTTTATCATCCATGTTATCGCGGAACTGATCAACCGAAGCTAACTGCACAGTTTCACCTAAAGTAATGGTACCTGAATCGGGTTGCTCTTTGCCCGATAGCATTCTAAATAGCGTGGATTTACCTGCCCCATTTGGACCAATAATGCCAACAATTGCCCCTTTGGGAATGCTAAAAGAGAGGTTATCAATCAACACACGATCGCCATACGATTTAGTTAGGTTATTGACCTCAATCACTTTATCACCCAAACGTTGCCCAGGTGGAATAAATAGTTCGTTAGTTTCGTTACGTTTTTGATAATCGTTGCTGTTTAGTTCTTCAAAACGGGCTAAACGGGCTTTGCTTTTTGCTTGGCGCCCTTTTGGATTTTGCCGTACCCACTCAAGTTCTTTTTCGATCGATTTACGACGTGCTGATTCGGTCGAAGCTTCTTGCGCTAAACGCTGATCTTTTTGTTCAAGCCAAGATGAGTAGTTCCCTTCCCAAGGAATGCCTTCACCACGGTCAAGTTCTAAAATCCAACCAGCTACGTTATCTAAAAAGTAGCGATCGTGGGTTACCGCAACAACGGTACCTTCGTAATCATGTAAAAATCGTTCTAACCATGCAACCGATTCGGCATCTAAGTGGTTGGTTGGTTCGTCAATGAGTAACATATCAGGTTTTTCCAACAATAACTGACAAATAGCTACACGGCGGCGTTCACCACCTGATAAGTTTTCAATTTTCGCATCCCAATCAGGTAAACGCAGTGCATCAGCAGCTCGTTCTAATTGGTTATCTAAATTATGCGCATCTTGCGCTTGAATTATGGCTTCTAGTTCCGCTTGTTCTTTGGCTAATTTGTCAAAATCAGCATCAGGATCAGCATAAGCAGCGTACACTTCGTCTAATCGTGCTAACGCCTTTTTAGCATCACCAACCGCTTGTTCAACGGCTTCGCGTACGGTTTGTTTAGGATCTAATTTCGGTTCTTGTGGTAAATAACCAATTTTAATGCCTGGCTGTGGACGTGCCTCACCTTCAATTTCGGTATCGACCCCTGCCATAATTCGCAGTAAGGTGGATTTACCCGCCCCATTTAAACCGAGTACACCAATTTTGGCACCCGGAAAGAAGCTTAAAGAGATATCTTTTAAAATATAGCGTTTAGGAGGAACAATCTTCCCAACGCGATTCATGGTATAAACATATTGCGCCATAAAACATCATCCGTTTATTGGGTTAAAAATAGCAAAAGGCATTTGCTATATGACTAATGGCGTATATTGTAGCGATTCTGGAGATTGGGTCTAGGGTTATTTGTAATAATGTGAGTAATTTGGTTAAATGGTGTTAACGGTAGATTTATATAAAACCGTTCAAATTCACCCCATGTGCATATATAATCAACAATACCTTAAATTAGATTTACTATGCATATCTTGGTTCTTTAGATATTTTCAATTTTATAAAATTGAAAAATTCAACAAAGGCTATTTGTTCTATATTCAAAAATATGCTTGTTATCTCTGTTTTAACGAAGACTTTACTCCAGAACAACAACAAGTACTAGAAGATAAACTCAAGCAATATCAAAATTATTATCAAAAATGATGTAAAGCCATTTTAAGGTATCCCACCTTTTACTAGGTGGGATAATTTGGAAACGTTATTTTTGTTTATAAAAACGTAAAAAGTTGCTCTTTCGATAAGCGTGATTTTGGTCGATGAGCGTTGCCGTCATTTTCGGCTCGATAGCCTAATGTGGCTACAATAACACTTTTAAGCCCTTTGCTTTTGAGCTCTAAAATCTCGTCCATTTTTTGGGCGTCATATCCTTCAATAGCCGTTGAATCAATACCTATTGCCGCTGCTGCAAAAAGCAGTTGCCCTAATGCGAGGTAAGCTTGTTTACTTTCCCAACATTGTTGCGATTCAATGGTTGTGCTATTAAGCTTTACAAAGTGCCGACGACCTTGATCTTGTGCTTGTTTAAGATCGGCTGAAGGGTATCGACCGTCTTTCTCTTCTTGATTAAGCAAGTTGACTAAATGGGCTTCGTCTAATGGTGTTTTAATACAAAAGACAATGGTGTGCGAAGCGCCAGTCACTCTTGGTTGATTAAATTCAAGTATAGCGGGTAAAATTTTATTTTTTGACGCATCATTATCAATAACATAAAAATGCCATGGTTGTGAGTTAACTGATGATGGGCTGTTTCTTAAAACAGTTAATAATTGTTCAATTTTGTCAGCAGGAATTTTTTTGGTTGGATCATAATGTTTGGTGGTATAGCGTTTTTGAGAAATATCAACTATGTTCATTGTTAGACCCTCGTGAGTTATTCTTTTCATTATTATAATTCGGTTTCATTATGTCTCAACTTATTATTTTAATAGATTTGTCAAATAGTGAAGCAATACTTATTAGTATTGAGTACGTTGTTTTAATAAAAATAGAATATATTAAGATTGGCTGCAAATAATCATTGACACCACTAATATCATTTGGTAAAAATATCATCAGTTTTAGTCTGTATTAATTACAATCAAAATAGAGATTTTTATGTTTGTTAACTATTTATCACTCGACCTCAGCCTCCTCCTCGCATCAACTTGCGCGGATAGCTTGTGTGTGGAGTAAAAGAAGTAGTTAAATAAAGACTCAACAAATTACAAGAACCCGCGCTAAAGTGCGGGTTTTTTGTTTTCTTAACTTGAAATACCGTGATAGCGCTAAAATATATAAAAAGGAAAAACAATGAGTGATCAAGTTATTATTTTTGATACAACGTTACGTGATGGCGAACAGGCATTGCAAGCAAGTTTAAGTGTTAAAGAAAAGTTACAAATAGCGCTTGCACTTGAGCGAATGCGAGTCGATGTGATGGAAGTTGGCTTTCCTGTATCATCACCCGGTGATTTTGAATCGGTACAAACGATTGCTAAAACCATTAAAGATAGCCGTGTTTGTGCCTTATCTCGTTGTGTTGATAAAGATATTGATGTTGCAGCCGAGGCATTAAAAGTTGCCGATCAATTTCGAATTCATACTTTTATGGCAACATCAACCTTACATGTTAAAGATAAATTAAAAATGACATTTGATGATGTCATTGAACGGGCTGTGCACTGTATCAAACGTGCACGTAATTATACTAATGATGTGGAGTTTTCTTGTGAAGATGCAGGTCGTACCCCAATTGATAACTTATGTCGGATCGTTGAAGCAGCAATTAAAGCCGGGGCAAGAACGATCAATATTCCGGATACTGTCGGTTATACTGTCCCTTATCAATTTGGTGGCATTATTCATACCTTATTTGAACGTGTCCCGAACATTGATCAAGCGGTTATCTCTGTGCATTGCCATGATGACTTGGGCATGTCGGTGGCTAACTCGATTAGCGCGGTTCAAGAAGGCGCTCGGCAAATTGAAGGGGCGATGAATGGTTTAGGCGAACGTGCAGGTAATACCGCTCTTGAAGAAGTGATTATGGCAATCAAAGTTCGCCAAAATATTTTAAATGTTCATACCAATATCAATCATCAAGAGATTTATCGTACCAGCCAAATTGTCAGCCAAATTACTAACATGCCAATTCCGGGCAATAAAGCAATTATTGGTAGTAATGCTTTTGCTCACTCGTCAGGAATTCATCAAGATGGGGTTTTAAAAAATCGTGAAACTTACGAGATTATGACCCCAGAATCAATCGGCTTAAATCAAATTCAATTAAATTTAACCTCTCGCTCTGGACGCGCCGCGGTAAAACATCGTTTAGAAGAGCTAGGGTATCACGATAAAGATTATAACTTAGATCAAGTCTATGAGGCGTTTTTAGAACTAGCTGATAAAAAAGGTCAAGTGTTTGATTATGATTTAGAAGCATTAATCTTCATCAACCAATTGAAAGACGAAAAAGAACATTATGTTTTGGATTATTTTAATGTTCAGTCAGGTTCAACAGTGGTTTCAACTGCTTCAGTCAGTTTATTAATTGGCGATAAAAAGTATTCCGATGCAGCAACAGGTAATGGTCCGGTCGATGCGGTTTACCAAGCCATAAATCGGATTACTGGCGAACCGATTTCGATTGTCAAATACCAATTAGCTTCTAAAGGACAAGGTGAAAACGCGTTAGGGCAAGTGGATATTGTTGCCGAATATAAGGGGCGTAAGTTCCATGGTGTTGGGCTTGCAACCGATATTGTTCACTCATCGGCGTTAGCTTTAATTAATGTATTAAATAATGTGTATAGAGCAAATCAAGTTGCCCAAGAAAAACAAAAATTACACCAAGATTAAAAAATTATTTGTTTTGCTCGTTTAACAGCAAAATAAGAAGATTAAATGAGATTATAAAGGAATAAAAAATGTCACAAAACTACCATATTGCAGTACTGCCCGGCGATGGCATTGGCCCTGAAGTGATGAAACAAGCCTATAAAGTATTGGATGTTATCCGCCAAAAATATCAACTTTCTATTACTACTAGCGAATATGATGTCGGTGGTGCAGCAATTGATATTCACGGTTGTCCATTACCTAATGAAACCCTTGAGGGTTGTGAAAAAGCGGATGCCATTTTATTTGGTTCAGTGGGCGGACCAAAATGGACTAACTTACCACCCGACCAACAACCTGAACGCGGTGCGTTATTGCCACTACGCAAACATTTCAAACTGTTTGCTAATATGCGCCCTGCCCGCTTATATCAAGGATTAGAAGATCTTTGCCCATTACGTGCCGATATTGCTGAGCGTGGTTTTGATATTTTATGTATGCGCGAATTAACTGGCGGTATCTATTTTGGTCTACCAAAAGGACGAGAAGGAAGTGGTGCGCAAGAAAAGGCTTTTGATACTGAGGTGTATCACCGTTTTGAAATCGAACGCATCGCAAAAATGGGCTTTGAAGCCGCACGTTTACGCCGTAAGAAAGTGACATCAATTGATAAAGCTAATGTATTACAAACCTCAATTTTATGGCGTGAAGTGGTGAGTGAAGTTGCTAAAAACTATCCAGATGTTGCTCTTGAACATATGTATATCGATAATGCTACTATGCAATTAGTTAAAGATCCTTCACAGTTTGACGTAATTTTATGTTCAAATTTATTTGGTGATATCTTGTCTGATGAATGCGCGATGATAACGGGCTCTATGGGTATGTTACCTTCTGCCAGCCTTAACGAACAAGGTTTTGGATTATACGAACCTGCAGGCGGTAGTGCGCCAGATATTGCTGGTAAAAACATTGCCAATCCAGCAGCACAAATTCTATCTTTAGCATTGCTAGTACGTTATAGCTTAAAAAGAGATGATATTGCCTCAGCTATTGAAACAGCCGTAAATAAAGCATTAGAGCAAGGCTATCGTACTATTGATCTAGCCCAAAAAGAACAGCCTGTATCGACTGATGAAATGGGTGATATTATTTGTAAGTTGATTTAACCGCATGGTTTGATTACAACCGTAAATAAAATAATGCGATAAACCAAGTCATTAGTACTTGTTGTAAAAATAATAAGGAATATGCAATGTCAAAAACACTGTATCAAAAATTATATGATGCACATGTCGTTTATGAAGCACCAAACGAAACACCTATTTTATATATTGATCGTCATTTAGTGCATGAAGTTACCTCTCCACAAGCATTTGATGGTTTGCGTGCAATGAATCGTAAGGTGCGTCAGCCTCATAAAACTTTTGCGACCATGGATCATAATACTTCAACCAAAAGTAATGATTTAAATGCTTGCAGCGAAATGGCTCGCATTCAATTAACTGAACTGGCAAAAAACGCCAAGGAGTTTGGTGTTTCGTTATATGATTTACAAAGCCCATTACGTGGTATTGTCCATGTGGTCGGTCCTGAACAAGGTATGACTTTACCCGGTATGACTATTGTGTGTGGTGATTCACATACCGCAACACATGGCGCATTTGGCGCACTCGCATTTGGGATTGGCACCTCTGAAGTTGAGCATGTACTAGCTACTCAAACCTTAAAACAAGGTCGAGCTAAAACCATGAAAATCGAGGTCAAAGGTCAAGTAGCTAAAGGAATCACTGCCAAAGATATTATATTAGCGATTATTGGTAAAACCACTAGTGCTGGTGGTACTGGGCATGTGGTTGAATTTTGTGGTGATGCCATTAAGTCATTATCAATGGAAGGACGTATGACATTATGCAATATGGCAATCGAGATGGGGGCTAAAGCTGGTATTATTGCGCCAGATGAAGTGACTTTTGAGTACTTAAAAGGTCGTCAATTTTCTCCAAAGGGGGAAGATTTTGAAAAAGCTGTTGCCTATTGGAAAACCCTAAAAACCGATGACGGTGCGCAGTTTGATACCGTGGTCACACTTGAAGGTAAAGATATTGCACCTCAAGTCACTTGGGGAACAAATCCGGGGCAAGTTACTTCGATTGATGCAACAGTACCCAATCCCGATGATTTTACAGATCCTATCGAGAAACATTCTGCCGAACGCGCATTAACTTATATGGGATTAACCGCTGGCATCAAAATGACAGATATTAAGATCAATAAAGTGTTTATTGGCTCATGTACAAATTCGCGAATTGAAGATTTACGCGCAGCGGCGCAAATGGCTAAAGGTCGTAAAGTGGCAGAAGGTGTACAAGCATTAGTCGTGCCAGGCTCAGGTCCTGTCAAAGAACAAGCCGAAGCCGAAGGGTTAGATAAAATTTTTATCGACGCTGGTTTTGAATGGCGGTTACCGGGCTGTTCAATGTGCCTTGCAATGAATGACGATAAATTAGCACCTGGGGATCGCTGCGCATCAACCAGTAATCGTAATTTTGAAGGCCGCCAAGGGCGGGATGCCAGAACCCATTTAGTCAGCCCTGCTATGGCAGCTGCAGCGGCTATTACTGGTCATTTTACTGATATTCGCAAACCGTTTTAAGGAGACTTGTCATGGCTAAATTTACAAAACATACCGGATTAGTTGTTCCTTTGGATGCGGCTAATGTTGATACAGATGCAATCATTCCAAAACAGTTTTTACAGAAAGTAACACGTACTGGATTTGGTAAACATGCCTTTCATGAATGGCGCTTTTTAGATGATGCTGGCGAGCAGCCTAATCCTGAATTTGTCTTGAATAAACACCGCTATAAAGGTGCCAGCATTTTATTAGCACGTGAAAATTTTGGATGCGGTTCTTCTCGTGAACATGCCCCTTGGGCATTAGCTGATTATGGCTTTAAGACTATTATTGGTTCAAGCTTTGCCGATATCTTTTATAATAACTCATTTAACAATCAGTTATTATTGGTTAATTTATCCGAAGAAGATGTCGATGAGCTATTTAAAATTGTTGAAGCCAATGAAGGCATTGAGTTTACCATTGATTTAGTCAATGAAGTTGTTATTGCTGGCGACAAGCAATATACATTTAAAATCGATGCTTTTAAACGTCATTGCTTGTTAAATGGGTTAGATAATATTGGCTTAACCTTACAACATGAAGAAGCAATTAGCGACTTTGAACAGAAAATCCCTTCATTTTTAGCTTAACTTTAACTTTTGGGCGCTTATTTGTGCCCAATAATGAGAATTAACAATGGCAACACATCATGACAATGTTAAACAGCAGTTTGGCGAACAAGCCAATGCTTATTTAACCAGTAAAGTACATGCCCAAGGTCCTGATCTTGAATATTTAGCTAACCTACTTATACCGCATTCCGAAGCAAGTCTACTTGATATGGGATGTGGCGCAGGTCATGTCAGTTTTATTGCAGCAAAATATGTTAAACATGTTACAGCCTATGATCTTTCAAATGAAATGTTATCGGTTGTAGCGCAAACAGCGAAAGAGCGCGGTTTACAAAATATAACCGTTAAGCAAGGTTATGCTGAATATCCACCTTTTGCTGATAATCAATTTGATATTGTTGTCAGTCGTTATTCAGCACATCACTGGCATGATGTGGGCAAAAGTATTCGACAGCTCCATCGCATAACTAAATCTGGTGGTAAATTAATTATTATGGATGTTGTTTCACCTGGTCATCCTGTATTAGATATTTGGCTACAAACTGTTGAAGCCTTGCGTGACACATCACACGTTCGCGACTATACCCCCGGTGAGTGGTTAACCTTTTTAACTGAAGCAGGTTTCGTCATTAACAATATAGCCCGCCACCGTTTAACGCTCTCTTTTGATACATGGGTTAAACGAATGCGTACCCCTGAACAGTTAATTGAGGCAATACGAATTTACCAAGAAACGGCAGCTGACGATACAAAAAATTATTTTGATCTTCAAGCAGATGGTTCTTTTACTACAGATATGATGATTATTGAAGCTGAAAAAGTCATTTAAAATAATCAGTTTTTATAAACAGCTTTATCTTTAAAGCTGTTTTCGTTGACTTGATGGTGGAATTGATAAGGCTTCACGGTACTTCGCTACGGTTCGACGGGCAATAATTATACCTTGCTCTTCAAGCATTGCGGCCAATTTACTATCACTTAACGGTTTTTTGCTATCTTCTGCTAATATATATTTTTTAATTAAAGCACGAATAGCCGTCGACGAGGCTTCGCCACCTGATTCTGTGTTTACATGGCTAGAAAAAAAGAATTTTAACTCAAATATTCCTGTAGGACATTGTAAATATTTCTGTGTTGTCACACGTGAAATCGTTGATTCGTGCATATCTATTGCCATTGCAACATCAGACAAAATCATTGGTTTCATGTATTCAGTGCCGTGTTCAAAAAATGCTTGCTGATGCTCAACAATAAATTGACTTACTTTAAGTAATGTTTCATTACGATTTTCAATACTTTTAATAAACCAATTCGCATTTTGCAAATGTGATCGAATATACTGGCTATCACTTTCATTTGCTATCTTTTCCATTGCGGCATATTGCTGATTAATACGTAAGCGTGGCATATTGTCATTATTCAAATCAACAATCCAGTTTCCATTCAATTTTTTTACTAAAACATCAGGGATCACATAATCTGGCGGTATAGTATTGACTGAATCACCTGGGTATGGCTGCAGATGTTGAATAAAATTGACGGCTTCTTTTAACTGCTCATCGCTAGCACCTAATATTTTTTTTAGTGTTCTATAATCATGACTAGCCAATAAATCGATGTATTGATCAATTAATTGATTAACAAATAACGGTGGCGTTAAATGTTGAACTTGAATAGACAAACACTCTTGCAAGGTTCTTGCCCCAACACCAATTGGATCAAAATTTAAAATGCGTTTTAATACAGTTTCAACTTCGGCCAGTTCAATTTCATCATTACCCAGCCCTTCGAGTATTTCTTCTGTGGTAACCGTTAAGTAGCCCCGATCATCAATAGCTTCAATAATCGAAATGGCTATTGCCCTATCAGTATCACTAAATGGAGTGAGTTCAAGCTGCCATTCTAAATAATCATGTAGTGTCTCGTGAGTTTCACCTTGGTAAATAGGTAACTCATCATGACGGTAATCTGAATTCGTTCCTGATGGGGTTCCTGCGGTATAGATATCATCTAACGATGCATCTAATGGGATATCGTCGGGGATCTCTCGGCTATCTAAAGCTTCACGCGTATCAATATGTTCAATTTCATCGCTTTGGTCAACGTTAATTTCGTCATATTGATCAGCAACCTCAAGCAATGGATTATTTTCTAAAGCAGTTTGAATCTCTTGTTGGAGCTCTAAAGTTGACAACTGTAGTAATCGAATCGCCAATTGTAATTGTGGCGTCATAGATAATTGTTGAGATACTTTCAGTTGTAAACTAGGTTTTATCATAGCCTGAACTCGTTTCCTAAGTAAACGCGTTTTACATATTCGTTACTTAAAATATCATTAGGCGAACCTTCAGCAATTAAATGACCTTTATTAACAATATAAGCACGCTCACAAACATCTAACGTTTCACGCACATTATGATCTGTTATTAATACACCTAAGCCCCGATCACGTAGATGTTTAATGATACCTTTGATATCAATGACCGAAATCGGATCGACACCAGCAAAAGGCTCATCAAGCAAAATAAATTTAGGATTAGCCGCTAATGCGCGAGCAATTTCAACTCGTCGTCTTTCACCACCCGATAAAGATTGCCCTATACTGTCACGAATATGCGTAATATGGAACTCTTCAAGTAATTCTTCGGCACGGTCAATTTTTTCATTCTTATCAATATCTTTGCGCGTTTCTAAAATTGCCATAATGTTATCAATTACAGACAATTTTCTGAAAATAGAAGCCTCTTGCGGTAAGTAGCCGATGCCTTTTTGTGCTCGCTCGTGTAAAGGTAAAATGCTAATATCATGATCATCAAGGTAAATTTTACCCGCATTTAAGGTCACAATACCAACCACCATATAAAAAGTGGTGGTTTTACCTGCACCATTAGGCCCCAATAATCCAACGATTTCGCCTGAATTAACCGTTAAACTGACATCTTCAACAACACGTCGTTTTTTGTATACTTTAGCTAGATTTTCCGCTTTTAAAATTGACATTTTATTTGCTCATCTCTTTAACTTGGTTTGGGATGATAGTGCTTTTTACTCGCCCATTTTTACCCGGCTGTGCAAATATTTGCTGTTTTTTGACGTCGTAAGTAATCTGATCACTAATAATATGATTATCTTGCTGAAATAATTCTGCATTACCTTGTAAAACAATATTATTTTGTTTGACATTGTAAATCACTTGTGAAGAGTGTCCTGTGACAACCTTATTGTTCTTTGGCAAAATTTGTTTGTAATTCACTGGATTACCATAAGCTGTAATTTTTTGTTTTTCTGTATCTTGCATTTCAGTGATAACCACTTTATCCGCTTTTATGGTTAATCCTTCTTGAACAATGACCACATTGCCAATAAACGTAATAGTATTATTTTCAATATCAATTTGTTGATTATCAGCATCAATTGCAATGGGTTTATTATCGGCAAATATCTTAGGATTTTCTGATTGCGTAATCGGTTCATTTGCAAAACTACTTAAAGAGATAGGTAGCAATAAAATGAATGAACAAACAACTTGTTTTAGCGAACTCATGTTTTATTTTGCCTCAGTGTTATAATATGTTTTTACATTTTCAAGTATGTTAGCCGTTTTGGCACGCAAATCCCCTGCTAAACCAATACCGGTTGAATAAAACCCCACCCCATTAATGATGACTGGATCTTTTGATGTAACTAACTGTGAAGTTAAATCTACTACTGCATTATCTGTTTTTACTTGTTTTAATTGAGCTTCTTGTGTCAAATTATCTAACTGTACATCATGATAAAGGTACAAAAATTTATTACTCGTTAACGTCGCTTTCTTTGCTTTAATATGCCATGTAGCTACATTCTGTTGATCATAAATGGTAAAATTAGGCAAATCAAATTCAGTATTATCTGAATCATCATAATGCCGAACATGACTCGACTCAATTTTATACACAAGTTCACCTGATAAGTCGTAAATATCTGTCAACATCTCATCACTTTGATAAATCGGTTTATCTGATATATCTTGGGTAGATTGGCTTGCAACCCCATCTCCTTTTTGATAATTGTAATAAACACCGATAACAGCAATAAGAAGTAAAAGGCAGATCAGATTTTTTTTATTCATAACATACGTTAATCACGTTAATAAGAAATTATTATTTCGAATGTTCAAAATTTTATATATTTTACTTTATTTTTCGTTAAATTAATATCGAACATTAAAAGAAGTTAAATCGTTTTGTGGCAATAATTCATAAATTTTTACATGCGAAATACGTGACGAAGCAGGTCCGCCATTTTCAATTCATTGTGTTAATTTTGCTATTTGTAAACTATTACCTTGAGCAATAATTTCAACCTCGCCGTTATCTAAGTTCCGGACATATCCAACCAAACCAAGCTGTTGCGCTTGCTGATATGTAAAAAAACGAAATCCAACACCTTGCACTCGTCCTTTCACATTTATTTTAACTTTCTTAATCATCCTACAATCCCTCCGCTATTATTAACTCAAACATAGTTATCGTAATGATGAATAGGATTATACAAATTGTCAGCAGAAAATAATCATTCATGATCATAAGTCACTAACTTATACAAAAATAGATGTTATTGTACTCATAATTACTACACTAGTACGTTTAATATAAAATAACGTAATAATATTACTATTAAGTTGTTATTATTTAGATTTTTTTTATTTTGTTTTTTTAATAAAATAACAATTAGAATTAATAATAGATTATAAAAACAATGGAAATAAAAAATGCTATTAAACTATAAAAAAAGTCTGTTCTTATTTTTGCTATTATCAATATTAAGCTACTATATACTTTATTCGTGTGCTTTTGCCAATGTTGAAATTAATAACCCCCAAATTGGTAAAGTCGTTGACGAATTTAATGGTGTGAAAGTCTATTATAACGGTAGCATCAATAATGTAAGTGGAAGAAATATTGCTAAAGACGGCTATAACTTAGGTTTGAAATATCAATGTGTTGAATTTATTAAACGCTATTATTATCAACGCTTTAATCACAAAATGCCTAATAGCTATGGGCATGCAAAAGATTTCTTTGATCCATTAGTTGCTGATGGCAAAATTAATCGACAACGCAATTTATTACAATTCCACAATGGCTCACCTACTAAACCGCAGGTGGATGATATTGTTGTCCTTAATTGGTCTAGCTATGGACATGTAGCTATTATCAGTAAAGTAACTGATACCGAAATCGAAATAGTGCAACAAAACCCAGGACCTAATGCAAGCAGTCGAGCAACGTTTCCTTTAATTTTTAAAAATGGAATATGGACAATAGAGATTGCTGGCGCTTTAGGTTATTTGCGTAAAAATAAATAATCGTTCGAATAAATCAAGTTATAAAAAAATAAATGACATATTTATTTACAACAAAAAGAACAATCCATAGCTTTAATAAATATTAATCAACAAACCATTCATTTTTCTGCTTAGACACTATTTTTATTGTCTCTAAAATAGCCGATAAATGTTCATGTTGAGCTATAGCAGCAAGCTCAGGATCATGATTTTTTAAAGCTATCAGAATTTTTTCGTGTTGTTTAACAAGATCCTCTGGCGGAGAAATCTGTTCTAATGAAAGAAATCTGACTCTATCCATCATTGCTTTAATGTTCTCGACACTTTCCCAAGCCATTTGGCAGTCTATCACATTCATTAAAATTTGATGAAATTCATCATCTTTTTCAAGAAAATAATGAATATTCTTTTGTTTATTCGCTTCTTTTTGTTCATTAAGATTTTTTTGTAATAGTAAAATATCAGAATCTTTAATTTTTATCGCAGCTTGTTTTATAATTGCACATTCAACTGCATCGCGAATAAATTGCCCATCCATCACTTTTTTAATCGATATTTTTGTGACAAATGTTCCTCGTTGAGGAAGAATTTTCACAAGTCCCGCTTCAGCTAATTTAATGAACGCTTCTCTAACCGGTTGCCTTGAAACACTAAATTGACTAGAAATCTCTTTTTCTGACAGTAAAACACCAGGCAATACTTGACAAGTAATAATCGCTTTTCTTAATTTACGGTAAATTTGTTGATTAACGGGTTCTGAAATATTTAAGACAGCAGATTTAAACATATATCATTCTTATGGTAAGGAACAAAATAAGGAAGAATAGTAGGATATTTTTAGGTATAAGAAAAGTTTTTTTGATTAGAATGGCAACACATTTTCAAACAAAAAATTAAGGGATAAGTGTTTTTTAAATTTAACAGGAGGCAAATAGCCTAACGAAGAATGTAATCGTTTATGATTATACCAATAGGAATAAGCCGAAAAAGCGAGTTTTAACTCAGCCATTGAGTTAAAACGTTGGCTTTTTTTACAAATTTCGTCTTAATTGTTTTAAATGTCGCTTCCGCTACCCTTTGTCATTAGGTTAAATCCGCAACAACAATTTGTTCTTTATCACCTACATCAAATTGTCGTTGCAGGTGATTTTTGTAGATTTTTGATTGATACGCTGGTTATCACGCAGTTTATCTAAACAAACATTTATCTAACAAACAAAGACAGTAGAATTTTTGTTAAAAAGTTTCAGGATTGCACTACGTTTATGTATAAAAACAATAAAAATAAAATAGATATTAATGGGTAAATATTCTCTAGTTTGCTGTTTTGTTTCATTTTTAAGTAAAGATAACCCTTTAGTATCAACGTGTAGCATTTCACCCGGATAGGTTTTGTTATAGCGTTTAGCCAAATTGGTGACCGTTATTTTTTCTTTATGATATAAGCGCCATATTTCTTGTCTGTGATAAGGCGTTAATTTTGTTTTTTATGTATATTCATTACAGTCGTTTCTCAAATTACTGTAAACAACGCGAGGAATTTCTACAATTTGTTTGAAAGGTAATGCGACAGTTGTTAATAGTGGAAAGCTAACTTCACTAAATTCATTATTATTTCCATTTTTTCTTTTTCTTTTTTAAATACTCTTTTGGGCTTTCTAACCAGGATATTGGAAAAGGATAAATAATTAGAAATATACATGCTGATAATAAAAGAGGGCCATAATCTTGATTAGAACGAACGATACGTTTGAGTTCACATGCAATTATAATTTGAACAGCTGCAGCAACATAATTGAAAACCAACATGATGCGCCTTTGCCATTTCAACTTTTTATTATATTGATAATCACTTATTGTATATTTTCTAAAACGATAAGAAATCATAATAGGCATAATTGAAAAAAAGTAATACGCAATGTAAATCAATATAATCATCTGTGTTATTTCTCTAGTTGTTAATGGTGGAAAGCTAACTTCACTAAATTCATTATTATTTCCATTTTTTCTTTTTTAAATACTCTTTTGGGCTTTCTAACCACCCTATGCTAAAAATGTAAATACAAATAAATATTCCTGATGAGAAAAGTAAAAGCTCATAGTCAGAACTATAGTTATGGATTGTTTTTCTATGTCCGGCAATAAACGCCTCGAAAAAAGCAACGATATAATTTAAAAACAACATGATGCGCCTTTGCCATTTCAACTTTTTATTATATTGATAATCACTTATTGTATATTTTCTAAAGCGATAGGTAATAATAATAGGCAAAATAGAGAAAAAGTAATACGCAATGTATATCAATATAATCATCTATGTTATTTCTCTAGTTGTTAATGGTGGAAAGCTAACTTCACTAAATTCATTATTATTTCCATTTTTTCTTTTTCTTTTTTAAATACTCTTTTGGGCTTTCTAACCAGGATATTGAAAAAAAGTTATAAATAATTAAAAATATATATGCTGATAATGCAAGAGGACCATAATCTTCATTAGAACGAGCGATACGTTTAAGTTCATATCCAATTATAATTTGAACAGCTGCAGCAACATAATTAAAAACCAACATAATGCACCTTTGCCATTTCAACTTTTTATTATATTGATAATCACTTATTGTATATTTTCTAAAACGATAAGAAATCATAATAGGCATAATTGAAAAAAAGTAATACGCAATGTATATCAATATAATCATCTGTGTTATTTCTCTAGTTGTTAATGGTGGAAAGCTAACTTCACTAAATTCATTATTATTTCCATTTTTTCTTTTTCTTTTTTAAATACTCTTTTGGGCTTTCTAACCAGGATATTGTAAAAAAATTATAAATAATTAAAAATATACATGCTGATAATAAAAGAGGACCATAATCTTGATTAGAACGAACGATACGTTCGAGTTCACATGCAATTATAATTTGAACAGCTGCAGCAACATAATTAAAAACCAACATAATGCACCTTTGCCATTTCAACTTTTTATTATATTGATAATCACTTATTGTATATTTTCTAAAGCGATAAGTAATAATAATAGGCAAAATAGAGAAAAAGTAATACGCAATGTAAATCAATATAATCATCTGTGTTATTCCTGTTATTCAATAGAACCTTCTTCAATATGGCCATCAAAATATTGCCGATATGTAGTACCATCCAAGCGCGTACACAACGAGTAATTAGGTTGGTCATCTACATCAGATTCACTACCTGTAATACGTATTACTATTGTACAACTATCTACAATTTTCTCTATATTATCAATCTTTTCTGGGTTTGAAATATATAGATTTGTCTCACTACTTTCATTATCTTTAACTAATATATTTTCAGCCTCTTGATAAATTTCATAATACCATCACTAAATAGTTCATAACTTAACAACCATTTATTCATCTGTCTATATACTCGTGTCAAATCCTCTCTACCATAATGAAATAATTTGAATTTTGCTGAATTAGCGCGATTAAATTGATTAATTGCAAAACTATTATCAATTTTAGGAACTAATTTAAGTTTACCATGTACGGATATACCGATATCAACTAAATCATAAGCCAAAGAACCTGCCTCTTTAGACATTCCTAATCCTACCGCCGCATCTTGATACACTGATTTTAAAAAACCATCCTCATCGGTTATCCCTTCTTGAATACTATTAACTCCATGCGCTGCTACATATGAGCCAAGTATACAACCCATACCAGTTGTGCACATTGCAATCCCCGTCACCATCAAGCCTGCACCACCTAAAACACTTAGTCCCCTACTAGCCCAGTGAATGCTTTGATCCAATAAACTCTTTTCTTCAGATTTTATCGCTTCTGAGCCTTGTTCATAACTCATCGCTCCGCTTTCGACTTGATTTACAATGTGCGTGGCAAAATTATTAATATCATCAATAAAATCTTGTTTTATATAATTATGGTAAAGGTGTTTTTCACAAACTTCATGCGCACAATCAAGTAAATTTTGAGCGTCAAGGAGAATCTTTGTTTTATCTTAATTTGATGCTACTAATGAATTAATTTGTGTGTGAATATCATTTTGCGCGATTGTTGAAAATGTATTATTAATAGGATTTGACTTATTTGTATAATAGGGGGTTGTCACATCAACAAAAAGAATAAGACTTAATCGCTTAAACTCAACGGCTGAGTTACAACGCGCTTTTTCGGCTTATGCCTATTGGTACAATCATAAACGATTACATTCTTCGTTAGGCTACTTGCCTTCCGTTGAATTTAAAAAACACTTACCCCTTAATTTTTTGTTTGAAATGTGTTGCTATTTCAATGAAATAAATATAGAAAGGTTATTTGTACTAAATTGGAGTACAAGTGAAAAGTGTAACGCCCTTGCAGGCAATTACACTTTGTTTTTATTAATTATGTTAGTTGTGTTAGTAATGTTAAAAAAAAACTTTAAAAACTTTCTGCTAATTGTTCAACTGACTTTTTAGCGCCAGTATCCCGCAAAGCTAAATAAGCTTTAGTTACCTGTTCAACAAAACATTTATTGTTAGGTAGATCATCACCAAATACATGTGATAATGACAATAGCGATTTTACCCGTTCTTGATTATCTTGGCTGTTTGCTACTAGTTCTTTCAACTTATCAGCAATTGGATCACTTATCTCAATCATCTTACCTGCATCATCAGTCCCACTTACATATCTCATCCAAGCTGCAATACCTAAAGCTAGGCAATCAAAAGGTGTGTTATTCGCTAAATGAAAACGGACTGAATCGAGCATACGTTGGGGTAATTTTAAAGTACCATCCATGGCTATTTGCCAAGTACGATGTTTTAAACCTGTATTGCGATAACGATCAAGCAACGAATCGGCATAAGCCTGTAAATCAACTCCTTTTACTCGTAATGTGCTTGCTTGTTCATTTATCATCAAATGTCTTGCAGCTTTCACATAATGAGGATCTTGCATGCATTCATCAATATGTAAATAACCTGCTAAATAGCCTAAATAAGCTAAAAACGAGTGACTACCATTTAACATACGTAGCTTCATCTCTTCATAAGGCAAGACATCACTAACAAGTTCAGCACCGGCTTTTTGCCACTCTGGTCTGCCAGCAACAAAGTTATCTTCAATAACCCATTGCTTAAATGGCTCGCCGGCAACGCCCGCTGGATCTTCAATACCACCCAGTTGTTTTTGGATTTTTTCCATGGTTTCAGGTGTCACGGCAGGTACAATTCGGTCAACCATTGTTGATGGGAATGTCACATTTTGGTCGATCCAACTAGCCAAACTTGGATCACGTTGTTTGGCTAACGCCAAAACAACATTACGTGTCACATGACCATTTTCTGGCATATTATCACAGGACATTACCGTAAACGGTTTTAAACCTTTTTCTTTACGTAAACGTAATGCCTCAACGATCAGACCCGGAACAGTTTTCGGTTTAGCTGCATTTTCAATATCGTGTTTAATCAGCGGGTTATTTAGATCAATTGATGCCGTTGACGGTAAATAACAATATCCCTTTTCAGTAACAGTTATTGAAATGATAGCGATTTCAGGGCGTGTCATAACTTCTAATATTTTTGCAATACCATCAATATCAGCATGTAATGCCTCTTTGGCAACTCCGACAACGCGCGAATTCCAATTATCATAAGCCATTTCACACACACTAAATAGGTAATCTTGCTGTTTTAAATCTTCAATTTGTTTTTCACCGCCGATTAAATTAACTTCACAATATCCCCAATCACTTCCATATTTTGTTGCCAAAATGTCAGTAAAAACAGCTTGATGAGCACGATGAAAAGCACCAAAACCAAGATGAACTATTTTAGTTTTAAGCTTATTTCTATCATAGTTCGGTACAACTACCTTTTCAGGTAGTTGTGATAAAGTTAGATTTGATAGTTTCATTATTTTTCCTTCAAAACCTTAAATTATAATGCAGCATTATTTAAATCAGATAAATCACGATCTTTAATTTCTGGCATAAAAATCGCTGATATCAAACCAATACAAGAATAAACAATGATCATAGCAACAATTGGCCACCAATCGTTAACAATATTACAGAAAATTCCGGCTAATAAAGGACCAAATCCGACTGCAATAAGACCTCCGGCTTCTTTAGATATTGCCATTTGAGTAAAACGATTACGAGCACCAAACATTTCCGCCATAGTAATATTTTCTAGCGCAAATAACCCTAGTACTGCAATGTTATGAATAATAATTAAGCATAACATTATAGTGCTAACTGAATAACTTTTATCAACAACAATAGATAGCATTGGATAAGCAAGAATAATTGAAGAAACAGTCAAAACAATATATGGAATTCGTCGACCAATTTTGTCAGATAACCACCCTAAAAAAGGAATAGTAACAAATCCTACAATAGAACTAATCATTAAAGCATCTGTAGGTATACCTTTTTCGAATAATAAAGCCTGCACCAAGTAACCTGCTAAAAAAGTTTGAATTAACCCTGAATTTCCTGCCTGCCCAAAACGCAAACCAGTTGCTAGCCAAAATGATTTACTTTTTATCATTTCAACTAATGAAATGTGTTTGATTGGTTGTTTGTCATTAATTGATTGGGTATTTACATCATTAACACCATCAAATACAGGGCTTTCTTTTAAGTTCATTCTAAGCCATATCGCAAAAATCATAACAATCGCACTTACAAGGAAAGGTACTCTCCATCCCCATGCAATTAGCTGTTCTTTATCTAACAAAAAAAACATAACTGCCCAAATTGCAGTAGCGCTCAATGTACCGCAATTAGTGCCCATTGCAACTAATGAAGAAATAATTCCTCTTTTTCCTATAGGAGCATATTCTGCAAGCATAGTGCCCGCCCCTGAAATTTCAGCACCAGCACCCAAACCTTGAACTATTCGTAAGAGGACCAACATTAAAGGAGCTAAAATACCTACTTGAGCATAAGTTGGTAATACACCAATTAGTGTTGTACAAATACCCATCATAGTAATTGTAATAAATAATACTTTCTTTCTACCAATTGCATCGCCCATTCGTCCAAAGATAAAAGCACCAACAATTCGAGCAATGTATCCTGCCCCATAGGTTCCCATAGCTAAGATTAGTGCCATAATTGCCGATTGTTCGGGAAAAAATATTTCACGAAATACTAGTGCAGCGCCTAAAGAATATAACTGAAAGTCCATAAATTCTAATGCGGTGCCAAGCCATCCAGAAACAGCCGCTTTAACTAAATCTGAAGCATTTCTTTCACATTTAATCTTTCCTATGTTATTCATATTTTACTCGCCTTATAATTTTATATATAAAAAGATCATCAATAAAAATGTGTTTAAAAATTTCTAACTAATAGTTAGTAACACCTTGCAACACTGTTTTTGATCTTTTTCAAAAGTTTCTATCGCTTGAATGACTTGCATATAATCGAATTGATGTGTGATTAACTTTTGCGGGTCAATTAATTTTTTCTTAAGCCAATCAATTACAACTGGAAATTTATTAGCATTTAATCGAGATGAAAAAATAGATAATTCTTTACTTGTAATACCTTGCTGAGTGATCTGACAGGCATCACTTGAGAATCCCATAATCAAGATTCTTGCTGCTGGTGATGCAATACTAATTGCCTCTTGCAAAATAGATGGATGACAGGCTGCATCTATAATAACCGTCGGTTTAATACTGAGCTTATCCAGTTCATCTTTTAAAGATAAAGAGGTATTGTTTATTACTCTGTCAGCACCACTAATTTTTGCCATATTTAAACGCTCTTCAATTCGGTCAACAACAATGACCTCTTTAACGTTATAAACACCTTTTAATGCTTGTACTGAAGTTAGTCCCATTGGGCCGGCACCATAAATTAGTACAATATCATTTTCAGTTGGTTTTAAATGGCTGGTTGCATTTGCTGCGATAGTAAATGGTTCAATCATCACTGCAAACTCATCACTAATTTCATCTGGGATAACATAAGCATTTTTACTTGGAACTACTGCGTACTGACTAAATCCACCATCTCGATGAACACCCAATACAGTGAGAGATGTACAAACATTAGGACGACCAACTAAGCAAGAATAGCAGTGCCCACAACTAATAACTGGATCGACAGATACTCTTTCTCCAATTCTAGATTTATCAACCCCTTCACCAACTTCATCAATCACACCAAAAAATTCATGACCAATAACTCGTGGATATTTAACAAATGGGTTATGTCCGCGGTATATATGGCTATCTGAACCACAAATACCTGCTAATTTTACTTTTACTCTTACTTCTCCATTTGCAGGCTGAGGAACTTCTCGTTCCTCAATTACCAATTCATTAGGTTGTTTGATTACAATACTTTTCATATAACCTCCTATAATTTACCAATTCCACAACGTGCCATCTTCTAAACGAGCAATCGGTAAGTAAGCTGGTTTGTATGGATATTTTTCGGCAAGTTTTTCATCGAAATTGATACCAAGACCTGGTTTATCGCTTGGGTGCATATAGCCATCATTAAAAGTCCAGTTTGGTGAAAAGACTTCCAGCATTTGCTCTGAATAACCCATAAATTCTTGCACACCAAAATTAGGTACCCACATATCAAAATGCAGTGCGGCTGCATGGCAAATTGGGGATAAATCAGATGGTCCGTGCGATCCTGTTCTTACTTGATAAAGTGCAGCAAAATCAGCAATACGGCGCATATGGGTAATGCCGCCTGCATGGGTAATTGTAGTTCGAATGTAATCTATCAATTGCTCTTGAATAAGTTGTTTGCAATCCCATATGCTATTAAATACTTCACCAACTGCAATTGGAGTAACTGTGTGTTGACGTATTAATCGGAAACATTCTTGATTTTCAGCAGGCGTTGGATCTTCCATCCAAAACAGCCTGTAATCTTCTATACTTTTCCCAAAACGAGCCGCTTCGATTGGTGTTAAACGGTGATGCATGTCATGTAGTAAATGCTCATTAAAACCAAATTTATTTCGTACGGCATCAAACAATTTAGGCATAAAATCGAGGTATTTCTCTGTTGCCCAACATTGTTCTTCTGGGTAATTTCCACGCGTGGCTGGTTCGTAAGCTAGATTTTTCCCTTTACTTTGACCATAGGTGGTCTTCATTCCTGGTATACCACATTGCACTCGAATTGCTTTAAACCCCATTTCCTTATGTTTAGCATAGTCATCTAATGCTTCGTCAATGCTTGCACCAGTGGTATGACAGTAAACCATAACGCCTGTGCGAGATGCGCCACCTAATAGCTGGTAAAGAGGCATGTTGGCTAATTTGCCTTTAATATCCCACAGAGCCATATCAATGGCCGAAATAGCTGACATAGTCACAGGACCACGACGCCAATAAGCGCCTTTATAGAAATATTGGAAGATGTCTTCTATTTGATGCGGATCGCGCCCAATGAGTTGAGGGCACAGATGATCTTTAAGATAAGAAGCTACGGCTAATTCACGTCCATTAAGCGTTGCATCACCAACACCATAAACTCCTTCGTCTGTGGTGATTTTTAATGTGACAAAATTTCTTCCTGGACTGCATACAAAAACATCTGCTTTTATAATTTTCATTCAATACCTCTTGTGTAAATTTAGACGTTATTAAAATAACAACATAAATACTACCATACAAGTAGAGTTGTATACTTTTGTGAAATCAATCACAGAAAAACTGTTTTTTTGTAAAAAAGTTTCATAAAATACAGTGTTTAAGTATAAAAGAGAGATAAAAAGAGGGTAAAACCGCAATGATTTCTTCTTTTCAGTGTATTAACGGTATAATAAAACCAGTTACGACTGGATTTTAACTGTTACAGTTACCTGTGTTTAAATTAATGTGCTTTGTAATTAATGGACTATACTTTGATATTATTAATAGATAATTATGATTCTTTTACATTTAATATTAACGATTATTTATGCCAAGTTGGCGCAAAAGTTAAAGTCATCAAAAACGACGAACTGACAATTGAACAAGTAAAGGAACTCGCCTTTTCTAAAATTATCATTTCCCCTGGCCCAGGAGCACCAATTAATGCAGGAATATCACTTGCTGTGATTGCTGAATTTGCTCATATTTGCCCGATATTGGGAATTTGTTTAGGACATCAAGCCATTGCACAATATTATGGCTACCGCATTGCCAAAGCACCAATACCGATGCACGGTAAAGTCGATGCAATAACGCATGATGGTCAAGGGTTATTTAAGGGAGTCAAAAAACCGCTTTCAGTGGTTCGCTATCACTCATTGATTGCATGTGATAATTTTTCACAAAAAAATTCTCACCTAATTGTAACTGCTCGAAACAATCAAGGATTGATTATGGGATTGCGTCATAAAACATTACCCATTGAGTCAGTTCAATTCCACCCTGAAGCGATAAAAACCGAATCAGGTTTACAAATGATTAATAATTTTGTCCATGAGCAATCTTAATATGAAAATTTATATAGATTTTGAAGGTCAGCATAAATATTTTTGCAATCCTATCGCCATTTTAAGAGCGAATGATTACTCGACAATTCAACAACAATTCGAATTAATCGAAAAATTCATCCAACAAGGTTTTTATGCGGTTGGGTATCTCGCTTATGAAAGTGCAACGGGGTTAAATAGTGAAAATAAAACAAAACATAATGATGAGGTCCATCAAAGTTTGCCACTATTGTTATTTGGTATTTTTGATCATTTTTCTATCGTTGAACAAGTAGAACTCAATGATTATACACCGCCAAGCTTTGATTTAAAAAGCGATACATCAAGAGATGAATATAATCAAAAAATTGACTTTATTCGATCACAAATTGAATCAGGCAATACTTATCAAACCAACTATACTATTCAATTTACCGCACCATTTAATGAAAGCGCTATTGATTATTACCACTTTCTACAAAAAAACAATCAGGCAGATTATTGTGCTTATCTTGAGTTTGACGATTATCATATTTTATCGATTTCACCGGAATTATTCTTTAAGTTAGACAATAACATTATTACGACAAAACCAATGAAAGGAACAACCGCACGCGGCTTAAATAATCAACAAGATAAACGACAATTAGAGTTGTTATTTTCTGAAAAAAATCAAGCTGAAAACATGATGATTGTTGATTTGTTGCGTAATGATTTAAGTCGCATTGCAAAACCAGGAACGGTGACAGTGCCTAAATTATTTTCAGCGGAAAAATATCCAACCGTTTGGCAATTGACGTCAACGATTCAAGCTGAAATGAAGGAAGATGTCAGTTTATATCAAATTTTTCAAGCCCTATTCCCTTGTGGCTCAATTACCGGAGCCCCAAAAACCAGTACCATGCAAATTATCGCAGATATTGAAAACTCACCACGGGGAGTTTACTGTGGAACAATTGGTTATATTGAACCTTATATGAATAAAGCTATATTTAATATCCCAATTCGTACATTAACCATACACAATCAACAGATGTGCTATGGTGTTGGTGGTGGGATCACTTGGGATTCAACATCTCAAGACGAATATAGTGAGATCTTAGCGAAAACAGCCATTTTGAATCGCACTATTTCTACCCCCAAATATATTATTGAATCATTGTTGCTTGAAAAAGGGCAATTTTTATTATTAGATGAACATTTAAGCAGACTTGCTCAATCAGCTGATTATTTTGATTTTAACTGTGATATTAATGTAATTAAGTTACAACTTATTAAGTTAGCAAATTCAGTGCCTAACAACCATTATAAAGTGAGAATCTTACAGCAAAAAGATGGGCATTACACTATTAGCAAAGATATCATTAATACGCCGATAGACATTAATGAAATCCAACTTGCACCACTGTGCGTTGATAACCAAAATGTCTATTTGTATCATAAAACATCAAATCGTAAGCACTTTCCAGATTTAACTGTAGGGAAAGAATATATTAATTTTAATCAACACAATGAGATAACTGAGTTTGTTAATGGTAATCTTGCACTATTGATTAATGATCAATGGGTTACACCTAAAAAAGAATCGGGATTATTAGCTGGAACCATGCGACAATTTTATGTGGATCACAATCAATTGTTAGAAAAAACGATTTTAAAAAATGATCTGGTACATGCCGAAAAAATCTCTTTTATCAATAGTGTTCGTAAATGGGTAAACATTGATGATAAAGTTTTTAATCAATTCAAATTGTCGCTAAAATCTATTGCCATTTAAGTTTAGACCTTCCGTCAGCACGCTGACGGAAGGTCAGTGTCACACTAATATTTTATTGAGTTTGCAAAGTCTAGCTCTTCATCTTGCCACCCTTTCGATAGCGCTTTAACTAGAGCGTCATAGCCATTGGTTGATAAAGGAACATGGCGTTCAAATGGTTTTGTTTCAATATTATTTTTATTGTCAGTAACAACCCATCGCCCCTTAATCACCGCATCTCCCGTATAACTACCATAAAAACCATCTATAAATAATTTTACCGTTATTGTTGGTGTTGTAATTGATTTACTGGACACTAAATAATTGGGTAACATAGCAGTTAAATCCTGCGTTAATCGGTCTTGTAATTGCTGAGATAACGTCGATATCCATAAATGGTTCGTTGCTGTTTCATATTTGATATTATCGGTTTGTAATACAATTCCAGGTTTATTTAAAAAACTCGCCACATCAATAGACTCAATCCAAATAAATTGATTCGTGGTTTTCATATTTTGCGATATAGGAATCTGTAAATTACTAGTGAGTTGAAAATAACTTTTACTTGGGTTACTAGCTGAGCAACCTATTAATATGGCAAATAATGGTATAAATATAGCTATAAGTAACTTTTTATATATTCTGTTCATTATTTTTTACCTTTTGCTTGAGGTTCTTGATCTTTCTTTGATGGAGCAGAAAAAATTAGTGCATTACTCTTATCATTAAGCGTGTTGAGTAATGGAGTGAGTTCATCCATCATCTGTTGCACTTTTTGTAAACTCTCCTTCATTTGATTGTTGAGCTCAGAACCTGGTTGTAATTCTTTCATTGTTTCATTTAATGAGCGCAATGTTTTTTGTAGATCTTTTGGCATATTCTGCATCTCTTTACTTGCCATGACTCGATTTAATGAATCCATTAAGTGTTGGCTTGAAGCAAGCGATTGATTAAGCTGTGATACCGTATTATTAATAGGTAAATTATTAAAATTATCTAATAATTGCATAACTTTTGATTGAATTTGCGCAATTCCAGTTGAAGTCGCCTCAATAGTATCGTAACCAAACTGTTTTGCCATTTTTGAATCATATTTATTTTTTAAATCAGGATAAAAATCAAGGTCTATATACATCGCACCTGTGAACATGTTTGATGTTTTTAACGAAGCCCTTAATCCATTCTCTTGTTCTTTCATAATCAATGCGGCAATATCAATTTTTTCATCAACTAATTCAGATAAGCGATCTGGTTCAATTCGAATTAATATTGGTACTCTTTTATTTAAAATTGATGATTTTTCTAACATTTCTGCAGTATAAAATGGTACTTTAGATACCGTACCTAGCCTAATACCATGATATTCCACCGGTACACCTTCGGTTAATCCTGATATGGAATCAGAAATCATAATAAGAAACTCTTTATATTCAGTATATTGTGAGTCTTGGATAGCTTTTTTATCTTCATATAATTTATAAACTGCATTTTGCTCAGCTGGCGCACCTAATTTGGAACCTTCAGGTAAATCAAAGCTAATTCCACCAGACATTAATACATCTAAAGAAGGCACATCTAAGTTTGCGCCTTGAGATGAAAGTGTTAAGTTGATTCCTCCCTCTTTCCAAAAGCGAACATTTTGTGTTACTAGCACATCGTAAGGCTTAGTAATAAAAATTTGATATTTCATCTTGCGTGATTCAATATCAAATTCGGAGGTCTCAACATTACCTACGCGATAACCGTGAAACATAATAGAAGCACCTCGAGGAATCACACCATTTTGCTCACTTTCTAAATTTAGACGAAGGCCTTGAATGCTTGGTTCGGACAATGGTGGATTATCCGATAGCACGAAAGGTTTATGTTGAAAACTATGCGTATCATTTCCCGCAACTAATTCTATATAAACGCCCGATAAAATAGTGCCTAATCCAGTCACTCCATCACGACCAATTTCAGGCTTAACAACCCAAAAAATTGAATCATTTTTAAGTAGCGGAGCCATGTCATTATAAATACGACCTTTTATTACTACTTGCTTGTAGTCATCAGATAAAGTCACTTCATCAACTATACCAACATCAACACTACGGTTTTTAATTACCGTTTTTCCGGCAATAATGCCATTTGCGTCTTTTGCAAGCAATGTAAACGAAATTCCTCTATCGGCAAAATGGGCATAAATTATCCAAATACCCACAATTGCAGTAACAATGGGAATAATCCATATTGCTGAAATAGCTCTAATTTTAATTATTTTTGCTAATTTACTTGACGTAGCCATATCGTTCCTATTGATTTATTTTCTATTTTGAGGACGATCCCAAATTAAACGAGGATCAAATTTTTGTGATGCAATCATCGTGATAATAACGACAGTTGCAAAAAATGTAACACCAATATCTGGGTAAACGCCCATCATTTGCTGATTTCTAACTAAAGAACAAATAACAGCGACCACAAATATATCAATCATTGACCATTTACCAATAAACTCAACAGCAGTGTACAATCTTTTCATTCTTAAGCAATTTTGTTTATTTTTTTGTTTTACTGCTAGTGCAAAATAACAAAGCCAACTAAGTGAAATAATTTTTAAAATTGGAATAACAACACTAGCAATAAAAATGACAAGTGCAACAGGTATATCACCGGCTTGCCACATATAAATGACACCATCCATAATAGTGGAAGTTGAGGATGACCCAAATACAACGGTTATCATAATTCCAAATAAATTAGCGGGAATGTAAAGAATTAATGAAGTAACCAATAAGGCTAGAGTCCATTGTATTTTATCACGATCTCGAATTTTACTTTTTTGTTTACACCTTGGACATTTTACATAATGCACTGGCAATATAGCCTTACAGCATTTGCATAATTTTAAATTTTGACAAATGCCTGTTTCACCAACTTTTGGTGTATTGGTAGCAAAATTACTACGATGAATTTCGTGCCAAATTGTTTCTGGCGAAAAAATCACTAAAGACTTTATATAAAAAAAGACAAATAAGCAGAATGCCCAAAATGTGCCTGTCACACCAATACTGCCATAACTCATTAATTTAACAAAACTAACCAAAATACCAGTAAGAAATATTTCAGGCATACACCAATGTTGACACTTTTCATAAACAACAAGCAAATCTCGTTTACGATACTTTGTTAATTGTAGTTTGGAACAGAGCAAAACAATAATCGATAAATTAAATATAGGAAAAAGTAAAACAAACAAAATAAAAAGTGCTGAAATATAGCTATAATTATCAGAAAAAAGAGTTTTAGGAATATCTAATACGCTAACACCGATGAAATTACCCACAATACGGATATCGATAAAGATAAAACCACAAGCTACAATAATCATAATTAATGAACATATTGCATACATAGCTGCGCTAAACTTCATATTATTATTATTATTTTTAGCTAATGTAGCGTTACAACGCGGGCACACAGCTTTATGCCCTATCGTTATATCCGATAATCCAATGACCAAATCACAGTGTGAGCATAAAACATAATGTTGTCTATCAATAATCATTATTTTCCTTTGTTTGATGTACATTTTAACCTGTAAAAATATTTCAAATAAATATTACACTTAAGTATAAATACTTAAACAAATAAAATTATGTTAAAAACACATCAAATCTCATTGTGTCAAATTGATTTTTTTGTAAATATTACTGAATTAAACTAGTAAACTTTGATTATTATTAGATTTTATATATAACAATTTTTATAAAATACACCGCTTTTCTTATTTATATTTAAACAATCGTTATTTGTTTAAAATTGTTTGAGTATTATAATCATAAAATGAATATAATAATCCAATAAATTTAATCTTGAATATTAATATTTCATCACCATCTGTTAGTTTCAACTATTACACCAAATGGACTTTTGGTAAAAAAACTGTGAACAAGCTCCCATAACTAATTGACTGTTTGTGTATAAAAAAACTTGATACTGTATAATAATACAGTGTAATATATCCATATCCTAACTCATTGGAATTTTATAATATGAACGAAAATAAACAACGCGCACTTTCCGCTGCATTAAGTCAAATCGAGAAACAATTTGGTAAAGGTTCAATTATGCGTTTAGGAGATACCCAAACGTTAGATGTGGACGCGGTATCTACTGGTTCTTTAGGTCTAGATATTGCATTAGGTATTGGCGGCTTACCAATGGGCCGAATCGTTGAAATTTTTGGACCAGAATCATCGGGTAAAACAACACTCACCTTATCTGTTATAGCACAAGCTCAAAAAGAAGGTAAAACTTGTGCATTTATTGATGCTGAACATGCTCTCGATCCAATTTATGCTGCAAAATTAGGTGTAAAAGTTGATGATCTATTAGTTTCTCAACCTGATACTGGTGAACAAGCACTTGAAATTTGTGATGCTTTGGTTCGTTCTGGTGCCGTTGATGTGATTATTGTTGACTCCGTTGCCGCTTTAACACCAAAGGCTGAAATTGAAGGAGAAATGGGCGATTCTCATATGGGATTACAAGCTCGTTTAATGTCACAAGCTTTGCGTAAGCTTACTGCAAACATAAAAAACGCCAATTGCTTAGTTGTATTTATCAACCAAATTCGTATGAAAATTGGTGTAATGTTTGGTAATCCTGAAACAACAACCGGTGGTAACGCACTTAAATTCTATGCCTCTGTTCGTCTTGATATCCGTCGTATTGGTTCAGTAAAAGAAGGCGAAGATATTATTGGTAGTGATACTAGAGTAAAAGTGGTTAAAAACAAAGTTGCCGCACCATTTAGGCAAACTGAATTCCAGATTTTGTATGGTTGTGGGATTTCAAAAGAAGGTGAACTAATTGACTTAGGTGTCAAACACAAATTGGTCGATAAAGCTGGCGCATGGTATAGCTACAATGGCGAAAAAGTGGGTCAAGGTAAAGCTAACTCAATTAAGTTCTTACAAGAACATCCCGAAATTGCTAAAGAACTAGAAATCAAACTACGTGATTTATTACTAAATAGTCCAGCTGTTTTTACGGCTGATGACGAAAATATTTCATCTGAGGATGAAAGCATTGAATAATGAGAAAAAACTCAATAAATTAATCCTAAATAAAGCTGTGCAGTTACTTGCACAGCGCGATCACTCTTCGTATGAGCTAAGCCAAAAAATAACATTTTTTTTTGCAAAGAAGCAACGATGTACAGATGAAGAATATCATGACCTGTTAGCCAAACTAAAAACAGAAATACGAGATGTAATTGAGCATTGTATTAATCAAAATTGGATTAATGATGAGCAATATATTGAAAAATATATTGTTATGCGTGCAAATAAAGGTTATGGAAAATATAAAATTGCAATGGAACTCAAACAACGAGGTTTATCAGTTGATTTAACTCAACAACTATTGCAAATGGCTAATATCGACTGGACTAATCTAGCATATGAACAATTGCTAAAAAAGCTAAAACAAATTGATTCTAAAAATAACAATAAAAAACAAAAAGGTATTCAATTTTTAATGACAAGAGGTTATACGCAAGATGATATTAAAACAGTGTACAATTTATTGACTTAAATAGTCATAATATCTAGAATACAATATATACAATTTAGTAAAACCGATTACAAATAAAAGCTCACTAATTCTTTTTCCTTATTTACTTGTAGTACTAATTAGCTCCACCCCAATATAAGAATATTTACTTTTCAACTTTTGTTGTAACAGGTATATTACTATATTTAAACATCTATCGTTTTATATGGAAGCATAAATGAAAAGCACAGCAGAAATTCGTCAAAATTTTCTTGACTTTTTCCGTGACAAAGGACATGAAGTTGTCGCAAGTAGTTCCCTTGTTCCACACAATGACCCAACATTATTATTTACTAATGCTGGAATGAATCAATTTAAAGATGTATTTCTTGGTATTGATAAGCGTTCTTATACTAGAGCAACAACATCACAACGTTGCGTCCGTGCTGGTGGTAAACATAATGATTTAGACAATGTTGGTTATACAGCCCGACACCATACTTTTTTTGAAATGTTAGGAAACTTTAGTTTCGGCGACTATTTTAAGCATGATGCAATACATTTTGCATGGGAATTGTTAACTAGCGAAAAGTGGTTTAATCTACCTAAAGATAAATTAACCGTTACCGTTTATGAAACAGATGACGAAGCTTATGCAATTTGGGAAAAAGAAATAGGTATACCTAAAGAACGCATAATTCGTATTGGTGATAATAAAGGTGCCCCGTATGCCTCAGATAATTTCTGGCAGATGGGAGATACAGGGCCTTGTGGGCCTTGTACCGAAATTTTCTATGATCATGGAGATCATATTTGGGGGGGACCTCCAGGTAGCGCTGAAGAAGATGGTGACCGATTTATCGAAATTTGGAACATTGTCTTTATGCAATTTAATCGCCATCCTGACGGTACAATGGAACCATTACCTAAACCATCGGTCGATACAGGTATGGGGCTAGAACGCATTGCAGCAGTATTGCAACATGTCAACTCTAATTATGAAATAGATCTATTCAAAAAATTAATTAATGATGCAGCTCATATTATTCAAACTAAAGATTTAGAAAGTAAATCTCTACGCGTTATTGCTGACCATATTCGTTCTTGTGCTTTTTTAATTTCGGATGGAGTATTACCTTCAAACGAAGGTCGAGGTTATGTTTTAAGACGTATTATTCGACGTGCTGTACGCCATGGGCATATGCTAGGTGCAAAAAATATTTTCTTCTACAAGCTTGTTAAACCATTAATTGATGTGATGGGAAGCGCAGCAGTTGAACTAGAAAATAATCGAAAATTAGTTGAAGACGCGCTCAAAATCGAAGAAGAACAGTTTTTAAAAACATTAGAACGCGGATTATTTTTACTTGATCAAGAACTAGCAAAACTAAGCAGTCAAATATTACCTGGTGATGTTGCATTTAAACTTTATGATACTTACGGCTTCCCGCTAGATTTAACTGCTGATGTATGTCGCGAAAAAAATATTACTATTGATGAAGCTGGTTTTAATCATTGCATGGAAGAGCAAAGAAAACGAGCTCGCGAATCAAGCTCATTTAATGTCGATTATAGCAATGTTATTAAACTTGATGATAAAACTGAGTTTTTAGGCTATCAGGCAACAGAATCCTTAGGAAAAGTTATTGCTATATTTAAAAATGGCCAGAAGGTTGAAAATATTAGTGCTGGTGATGAAGCTATCGTCGTTTTAGACAAAACACCATTTTATGGAGAATCAGGTGGTCAAATTGGTGATAAAGGTTTATTAACTGCAGCTAATCTTGAATTTAGCGTTTTTGATAGCCAAAAATATGGTAAAAGTATTGGCCATTTAGGAAAACTAATTAAAGGTTCTTTAAAAATTGGCGATAATATCACTGCAGCTATTGATATCGAGTTACGCGAACGTATTCGCCGTAATCATTCTGCTACACATTTATTACAAGCGGCTTTACAACGTGTTTTAGGTAACCATGTTCATCAAAAAGGATCTTTAGTTAATGATACCTATCTGCGTTTTGACTTTTCACATAATCAAGCTATTACACCAGAACAAATTATTGAAATAGAGAACTTAGTTAATCAACAAATTCGTCGTAATTTACCAGTAGATATTGAGCTAATGCCTATTGATAAGGCTAAAAATAAAGGCGCTATGGCTTTATTTGGTGAAAAATATGAAGATATTGTTAGAGTTCTAACAATGGGCGATTTTTCAATTGAACTTTGTGGTGGTACTCACGTAGATAGAACTGGCGATATTGGTTTATTTAAAATAATAACAGAGTCAAGCATTGCATCGGGTGTACGCCGTATCGAGGCAACATCTGGACAAAATGCAATAGATCTGATACATAACGAATCCAATTTATTAACTGAAATTGGACAATTAGTTAAAAGTGACAAATCTACAGTTATAACACGCATTGAACAATTGCTTGATCAAACTAAACTGCTTGAAAGAACGATTGAACAATTAAAAGCACAGAAAGCTAGCCAAGAAAGTGCACAATTGATTAATCAATGTGAAACAATCAATAACAAAAATTTGCTTATTGCTAAACTAGATAGCGTCGAAGCAAAATTATTACGGACAATGATTGATGATCTTAAAAATCAATTAAAAACAGGTGTAATTATTTTAGCTGCCGTTAATGATGGTAAAATTAATTTAGCTGCTGGTGTAACTGATGATTTAGTCAATATAGTTAAAGCAGGCGAATTAGTTTCTCAATTAGCATTAAAGATAGGTGGTAAAGGTGGTGGGCGGCCTGATTTTGCTCAAGCAGGAGGAACGGATCTCTCAGCGTTACCAGAAGCGTTATCTTCGGTGAAAAAAGAAATCAGTAGCAAATTACAAGCAAGTTAGCCATATATACTCAAATGTTTAATAATTAAATATTAGAGTTTTTCTTTAAATTTCCATCTTCTGTTTTATAGATGGGGCTAACGAAGCTATATCTTAAAATTGTTTGGATATATACTTAACTGATATTAGGAGATCTAATGTTAATTTTAACTAGGAGAGTAGGTGAAACACTAATAATTGGTGATGATGTAGTTATTACCATCTTGGGCGTAAAAGGTAATCAAGTCAGAGTTGGTATTAATGCACCTAAAGAAGTTTCTATTCATAGAGAAGAAATATATAACAGAATTCATCAGCCACAAGAGATAAACGATGAATTGCCCAAGTCCTGAGGGTAATATTGGGCAGTAAATAAACAACCAGCACGTATAAATAAAAAAATGTTTGACTTATTTTTTGTAAAAAGTAATATGTGCGCCACACATTATGATTTTGTTGTTTGAACAAAGTCATAGTGCTTTGGTGAGATGGCCGAGAGGCTGAAGGCGCTCCCCTGCTAAGGGAGTATGCGGTCAAAAGCTGCATCGAGGGTTCGAATCCCTCTCTCACCGCCATTTAAAAAATTAAAATATGCATCCGTAGCTCAGCTGGATAGAGTACCCGGCTACGAACCGGGCGGTCAGGGGTTCGAATCCCTTCGGATGCACCATTTTAATAAATTCAAAACGCATCCGTAGCTCAGCTGGATAGAGTACCCGGCTACGAACCGGGCGGTCAGGGGTTCGAATCCCTTCGGATGCACCATTTTTTAACGAACTTACACGCATCCGTAGCTCAGCTGGATAGAGCACTCGGCTTCGAACCGAGCGGTCAGGGGTTCGAATCCCTTCGGGTGCGCCATTTAGGTTGAATCCCGATATAATTCTAGTATACTAAGCTCACAAATTTTAATATCAATAAATCAATCTACTTTTTGATTTATATGTTCTGTTATCTATATTAGAATAACAACGAAGTAGAAAGATATTCCCTAATTAATAATGGACATTATGTATGTTGGACCCAAATTTACTCCGAAATGAATTGGATCTTGTCGCTAATAAATTAGCGCGTCGTGGATTTAAATTAGATGTTGATGCTATTCGTCATCTAGAAGAAAAGCGCAAGGTATTACAAGTTGAAACAGAAAACTTGCAAGCTGAGCGTAACGCTCGCTCAAAAGCTATAGGTCAAGCAAAGGCTCGTGGTGAAGATATCACAGCTGTACGTGAAGAAGTCAACAAACTAGGTGAAAAACTTAATAGCGCAAAAATAGAGCTTGATACGTTACTCAATCAAATTAAAGATATTGCCTCTTCTATCCCGAATATTCCTGATGATTCTGTACCTGATGGTAAAGATGAAAACGATAATGTCGAAATATCACGTTTTGGTACACCAAGAACGTTTGATTTTCCAGTTCAAGATCACGTTGCATTAGGTGAACGTTTTGGTGGGCTTGATTTTGCAGCTGGCGTAAAGCTAACAGGTGCTCGTTTTGTGGTTATGAAATCACAAATAGCACGCTTACATCGTGCTATCACCCAATTTATGTTAGATTTACACACCGAACAACACGGCTATGCCGAAATTTATGTGCCTTATCTTGTAAATCAAGCAACACTTTTTGGTACAGGACAATTACCTAAATTTGCAGGTGATTTATTTCATACGAAACCACTAGATGAAGAAGCTGATAGTAGCAATTATGCATTAATTCCAACCGCTGAAGTGCCAGTCACTAACCTTGTACGTGATGAAATTCTTGATGAAAGTGTATTACCATTAAAAATGACAGCGCATACTCCTTGCTTCCGTTCTGAGGCAGGATCTTATGGCAAAGACACTCGTGGCTTAATTCGTATGCATCAATTTGATAAAGTAGAATTGGTTCAAATTGTTAAGCCTGAAGAGTCTATGAAAGCACTAGAAGAGCTAACTGCTCACGCAGAAAAAGTATTACAATTACTTGAACTACCATATCGAAAAATTGTACTGTGTACTGGTGATATGGGCTTTGGTTCATGTAAAACCTATGATCTTGAAGTATGGGTACCAGCTCAAAATACCTATAGAGAGATCTCTTCTTGTTCAAATATGTGGGATTTCCAAGCTCGACGTATGCAAGCTCGTTATCGCAATAAAGCTGACAATAAAACATATTTAGTCCATACACTGAATGGTTCTGGTTTAGCTGTTGGTCGAACGCTAGTTGCAATTATGGAAAACTATCAACAAGCAGATGGTTCAATTAAAGTTCCATCAGTTTTAGTACCTTATATGAATGGTGTTGAGTTTATTAAATAAACGCGCCTTCTAATGTATATAATAGCGCTACTTGTTAGCGCTTTTTTATTAACAACGGTGGAAAAATGATAAAAGGTGTAGCACTTTCAATACTTGCATCATGTTTATTTGGGTTACTTTATTACTATCCAGTTTTGTTACATCCCTTATCTGTTGTTGATATTTTTTGTTGGCGATTACTAACCTCATTTCCTGCAATAGTTGTATTAATCATTGCAGGAAAACAGTGGTCAGCTATAACAGCACTATTTAGTCGAATAAAACAACAACCGCTTCTTTTATTGGGGTTATTATTTTCTTCGTTTTTGCTCACAATACAGATGATGATTTTTATCTGGGCACCACTTAATGGGCATGGATTATCCGCCTCATTAGGCTATTTTTTATTACCATTAGCAATGGTAATTTCTGGACAGATCGTTTATAAAGAAAAGCTCAGTTTTTTACAAAAAATTGCGGTTGGGCTTGCTGTATTAGGCGTTTCTATTGAAATCTACATTACAGGTGCATTTTCATGGGAAACCGCTATTATTGCTCTGGGGTACCCAATATACTTTATATTAAGGCGAAAATTGCAAATAGATGGCATTTCTGGCACGTTTTCTGACTTTTTGTTTATCTTCCTAGGGTGCCTTGTATATTGTGCTTTAAACTATCGTTTAGACAAAATAATCAGTGATCTTTCTCATTTCCATATTTATATACCTATGTTAGGCATCATCACTGCTGTAGCTTTTGCTATGTATTTTGTTGCAAGTCGTTTACTACCCATGGGATTATTTGGTTTATTGGGATATGTAGAACCCATACTACTGACAATTATTTCAATAGTATTTTTACATGAAACAGTCTCATCAAAGCACATTGTATCATATGGATTTATTTGGCTATCGGTTGGCATTCTAGCTTTGGAGGGTGGGGTTTTTGTTATGCGAGCAATAAAACGCAAAAGAATTTAATGGATACTAAAAGGCACAATTCATTGTGCCTTGTGTCAAACAGCTGATTTATTATTTACTAAAAGTGACATAATGGCCATAACTTTCTATGATTCCTTTGATTCTATCAAGCGTTTCTCTTGGTGGAGCTTCAACCCCTTCTAACTTATATTCATCGCCAAGTGTATCCCATTTATATGCCCCCATTTTATGGTAAGCAAGCAATTCTACACGCTCAATATTGTCCATCCCGTGAATAAATTGACCAAGCAAATGCGCTGAATTATCATCATCGGTCCATCCGGGAACAACCACATAACGTATCCAAGTTCGTTTATTGATTTTTTGTAAATATTTGGCAAACTCAAGAACCCGCTTATTAGGAACACCAACTAATTTTTGATGAATTTCATCATTGACTTGTTTTAAGTCAAGCATAACTAAATCAGTAACGTCTAAAAGTTCATCAACAACATGATCGAGCTGTCTTGCATAACCATTTGTATCTAAACAAGTGCTAATACCCTCTTGATGACAAGCTTTAAACCATTCTGTAACAAATTCAGCTTGTAGCGTTGCCTCACCACCAGAAGCCGTCACGCCACCACCATTAGGCATAATAAAACTCTTGTAAGAAACAATTTCTTTCATCAATTCGTCAACAGTGACTTCTTTTCCCTCTTTTAAATCCCAAGTATCACGATTATGGCAATACAAGCAACGCATTAAACAACCTTGAAAAAAAACAATAAATCGGATTCCAGGGCCATCAACAGTACCAAAGGATTCAAAAGAGTGAATGCGGCCTTTAATAGGTGATTTGGTTGTCATAATAATATTTTGTTGTTCCATAGATAATCTCTAATCATTGCTCATATTGCTTTTAATAATTTTAACGCCGATAGCATCTGGCTTACACCAATTATATTAATCGACGCTAATTATATTTTGTTTAATTATACCGAATAAACACCAACAGTATTCAATTATTATCATCATATTGATATTTAATAAAAGTTGACACCAATATTCTTTTAATCTTGATAAAAAAATAGCGCCCTTAAGGACGCTATTTTGATAATCAATTAACTCAATTACATTACTTGCGTAAATGTACGACTAATTACGTCATTTTGCTGCTCTTTAGTTAAAGAATTGAAACGTACCGCATATCCAGAAACACGAATGGTTAACTGTGGATATTTTTCAGGATGCTCCATTGCATCTAATAATGTATCACGATTTAATACATTAACATTTAGATGTTGACCACCTTCAATTGTTGCTTCGTGATGGAAATAACCGTCCATTAAGCCAGCTAAATTGCGTTTACGCACATCATCATCTTTACCTAATGCATTTGGAACGATAGAGAAAGTATAAGAAATACCGTCTTTAGCATAAGCAAATGGTAATTTAGCAACAGAGGTTAATGAAGCCACCGCACCTTTTTGGTCACGTCCGTGCATTGGGTTAGCACCCGGTCCAAATGGTGCACCAGCACGACGACCATCAGGAGTATTACCCGTTTTCTTACCATAAACAACGTTTGAAGTAATAGTTAATACTGACTGAGTAGGAATTGCATTACGATAAGTTTTAAGTTTTTGAATTTTCTTCATGAAACGTTCAACTAGATCAACAGCAATATCATCGACTCGTGGATCATTGTTACCAAATTGAGGATATTCACCTTCAATTTCAAAGTCAGTCGCTAAACCATCTTCATCACGAATAGTTTTTACTTTCGCATATTTAATCGCAGAAAGTGAGTCAGCAGCAACAGAAAGACCCGCAATACCACATGCCATAGTACGAATAACATCACGATCATGTAATGCCATTAATGATGCTTCATAACTATATTTATCATGCATATAGTGAATAGCGTTTAATGCTGTTACGTATTGTTTTGCTAACCAATCCATAAAGTGGTCTAAACGAGCAAACACTGTATCAAAATCTAAATATTCATCAGTGATTGGAGCTTCTTTAGGACCAACTTGCATTTTTAATTTTTCATCCACACCGCCGTTGATTGCGTATAGAAGTGTTTTAGCAAGGTTTGCACGCGCACCAAAGAATTGCATTTGTTTACCCACAATCATTGGGCTTACACAACATGCAATAGCATAGTCATCATTGTTAAAGTCAGGACGCATTAAATCATCATTTTCATATTGTAATGATGAAGTATCAATGGATACTTTAGATGCGAACTCTTTAAATCCACTTGGTAATTTTTCAGACCAAAGGATAGTCATATTAGGTTCTGGTGATGGACCCATTGTATATAAAGTATTTAAGAAGCGGAAAGAAGTCTTAGTAACTAAAGTACGACCATCAACTCCCATACCTGCGATAGATTCAGTTGCCCAAATTGGATCGCCAGAGAATAATTCATCGTATTCAGGAGTACGTAAGAAACGAACCATACGTAATTTCATAACGAAATGGTCAACAATTTCTTGTGCATCTTTTTCAGTAATTAATCCTGCTTCGAGATCACGTTGGAAGTAAATATCAAAGAAAGTCGACGTACGACCTAATGACATTGCTGCACCATTTTGTGATTTAACCGCAGCTAAATAACCGAAGTAAGTCCATTGCACTGCTTCTTGTGCTGTTTTAGCTGGTGCTGAAATATCATAACCATATTTAGCAGCCATTTCTTTAATTTGACCAAGCGCACGATGTTGTTCTGCGATTTCTTCACGACGTTGCATAGTCATTGCTAAATCAACACCGTTTTCGAAATCTGCTTGTAATGAATTGAATTGTGCAAATTTATCTTGCATTAAGTAGTCAATACCGTAAAGAGCAACACGACGGTAATCACCAATAATACGACCACGACCATAAGCATCAGGAAGACCAGTGATAACACCTGATTTACGACAACGAAGAATATCTGGGGTATAGATATCAAATACACCTTGGTTATGCGTTTTACGATATTCTGTAAAGATTTTTTTAACTAAAGGATCAAGGGTTCTGTTATAAGCTTTACAAGAATTCTCGATCATTTTGATACCACCAAACGGAATAATTGCACGTTTTAGTGGTTTTTCAGTTTGTAAACCAACAATTTTTTCTAAATCTTTTTCAATATAACCTGCATCATGAGCAGTAATTGTCGAAATAACACTAGTATCAAAATCCACAGGGGCATGGGTAGCATTTTCAATTTTAATGCCTTCCATTACTTTATCCCATAACTTAGTTGTCGCTTCAGTTGCGCCAGCTAAGAAAGACTCATCGCCCTCATATGGCGTGTAGTTTTTTTGAATAAAATCGCGGACATTAACATTATTTTGCCAATCACCATCTTTAAAGCCTTTCCAAGCAACTGCTTGTACTTCGTTTAAATTACTCATAGTTTTTCACCTCAGGTTTACAAAAATATCTATTTACCCTCTTATATATGAGGGTAAATATTATAAAATCAATGCGGCTTACGTAAATATAAAGCCCAATAAGGTAGCGCCACAGCTAAACCACCTAAAATATTCCCTATTGTCACTGGGATTAAATTGTTAAATACAAAATGTGTTACTGTTAGCTCTTTAAATGCATCAGGTGACACACCAACTGCTTGCCAAAATTCAGGAGAAGCAAAATTGTTAATGACAATGCCCATTGGGATCATAAACATATTTGCAATGCTATGCTCAAAACCGCTAGCGACAAACATAGCGACAGGTAATACCATAATGAGCATTTTATCGAGTAAACTACGTCCAGCATAACTCATCCAAGCAGCCAAACAAACCATTAAATTAGCGAGAAAACCAAGACACACAGCTTCAATAAAGGTATGATGTAATTTATGATCAGCAGTTTGTAGAACATTCAATCCCCACAAACCATTAGCAACCATATACTGACCAGAAAACCAAATAACTGTGACAAACAGTATAGCACCAATAAAGTTACCGATATAGACCAAAATCCAATTACGGATCATTTTCGCCCAACTCACTTTGTGAGTCATTTTAGGTAAAATGGTTAATACGGTTGAAGTAAATAAGTCAGAACCACAACAAACAACTAGCATAAGTCCTAATGAAAAACAGATACCGCCGACTAATTTTGCTAAACCAAAAGCAACGGTTGTGGTTCCAGTTGTTACGGTAATATAAAATACAAAAGCGATAGAGATAAAAACACCCGCAAGCATTGCGGATAAAATTGTACTACATGGGTGTTTGTTTACTTTGTAATTACCAATATCTTCGGCAATTTGGGTCATTTGTGCGGGAGAATAGGAATCTACAAGTTTATCGGTACTCAAACTAACATCCTCAAAAAAACTAGGGTTTTATGAGACGCATAGTATACTCAAAAATTGAGGCAGATCACGTTTTTTTTATGAAAAAATTTTAAAAATAAAAAAATCGCTGTTTATTAAAGAAGTTGCTAATAATAAAAATTTCATAGGAGATTTTTCTAGGGAAAAGTAGAAATTTTGATTTGGAGACGTTTGTTTTTTTTGTAAAAAAACAATAAAACAAATAAAATCAACATGTTATTGAATGTCTTTTAGAAAAAACACCTTTTCCGCAGAGAAATAAACTCACACTTATTAATGGATTCAATAGGGAAAGTTATTGCTTAACACAACTTCAAATTACCTTCGCTGGTTTAATTTCGATAAAAGGTAGATTTTCGGTTATAGTATTAATGATAAATTAATCAAATAGTTGGTTAACAGAGTCTGATCACAATCAGTAATTTTAAGATGTTATAGATCAACCATAATTTTGATTTTGGCACCATAGTTTTTTTGTATTGACGGAATATGCGTAATTACCATCTGAGCCTTAGGAGTTTATCACATATTTTGAATCTGATTTTATGTGAAAATATTAAAAAGCTACCGCTAAACTTAGATATTCTCCAAATATATTTTTATAATAATGATATATAAATTATATATAACTGATAAAATGTGGTTTTAAGCGTATTTACTGCAGCAATGAAAGGAATCAATACGTATATTATTGACGTAAAAAAACCTGCTTATAAGCAGGTTTCTAATTATTCGAAAATTGGCTCCTCCAACAGGACTTGAACCTGTGACATACGGATTAACAGTCCGCCGTTCTACCGACTGAACTATGGAGGAACACTCAACAGGCAGAATATTAACTATCTATAACAACAATGTCAATCTCTAAAACACCAAACAGAATCAACTGCTCAGCTTGTAAGCAAATTCTGTGATTACTGTGTTAAAATAATAGGTAAGTAATACAAAAGGTAGAATAAAATTGATGAAAAAAAATATTTGTGTTTTTTGTGGTGCTGGTGAAGGAAATCGTCCAGAATATCGTACTCATGCTGAACAATTAGGTAAAATGTTAGCTGAGCAACACAGGAGTCTAATCTATGGTGGTGGTAATAAAGGCTTAATGGGGATTATTGCTAATGCAGTCTTGGCTCATGGAGGCGAAGTAATTGGCATTATCCCGGAACGCTTAGTTAAAGCCGAAACAGCTCACCACGGAATCACTCGTTTAGAAGTGGTGGATAATATGCATCAGCGCAAAGCAAGACTCTCTGAGCTTGCTGATGGTTTTATTGCTATGCCAGGCGGAACAGGTACGCTAGAAGAAGTTTTTGAAGTCTGGACGGGAATGCAAATTGGTTATCACGAAAAGCCGGTAGCTTTATTTAATCCGGCTGAATTTTGGCAGCCTATGCTCAATTTTTTACAACATGCTGTGAACGAAGGGTTTGTTCGAGATAGTTTTTATAAAACATTAATCGTTTCGGAAGATCCTCAATTGATATTACAACAAATAGATCACTTTATTCCTAAAGACTTACAGCGTTGGGTAAAAAAATAATACATTGATGATAAAAAACGCCATCATTTGATGGCGTTTTTTATTTATATTATCAATATTAAGCTACGGTTGTAGATTCTGATTCTGGTTTTTTAATAAATGAATATGCCACACCTGCAATAACAGAACCAGCAACAATAGATAACAGGTAGCCGACTACTGGTTTAACCACGCCTGGTATCGCTAAGGCAAATAATCCTCCATGTGGAGTCATGAGCTGAGAACCAAAGGCTAACGCCATACCTCCAGTGATAGCACCACCAATAATACAACATGGAATAACGCGCAATGGATCACGAGCGGCAAATGGAATTGCCCCTTCGGATATAAAGCATAAACCTAAAACCAATGAAGCTTTACCACTTTCTTGTTCAGTTTTAGCAAATTTTTTGCGTGCAATAAGTGTTGCAATCCCCATTGCTAAAGGTGGAACCATTCCGCCCGCCATAATAGCTGCCATTGGTTCATAAACATGGGTTGGAATTAATGAGGTACCAAAGACGTACGCAGCTTTGTTAATTGGTCCCCCCATATCAGCACACATCATACCACCTAAAATCACACCTAAAATTACGGCATTAGCAGTATTCATAGATTTTAGCCAAACATTTAACGCATTCATTAACCACGCAATAGGGATCCCTGTATATTCCATCGTAAGACCTGCTATTAGGGTTGCTAATAAAGGAATAACCAAAATCGGTTTTAACGCTTCCATACTTTTTGGTAACCGTAGATATCTCGTCATGAGCAAAACCAAATATCCGGCAAAATAACCAATAAAAATACCACCTAAAAACCCAGCCTTGGTTGACTCAGCTATCATTCCTCCAACAAGTCCAGGAACAAGTCCAGGTCTATCAGCAATAGAAGAAGAAATATACCCAGCTAATAGTGGAATCATAAGACTAAAAGCTATATCGCCAATTTGTTTTAAGTGCGGCTCTCCAACAAGTTCGTTTACTAATACTTCTTTTACTACTTCTACGCCATTTTCTAAGACTTTCACCGTTTTTAATACATCTTTAAATTCACCCAATGCAAATGATAGAGCAATAATCAAACCGCCAGCTACAACCATTGGTAACATGTACGAAATACCCGTTAAAAGGTGTTGATAAAACCCTTTTTTTTCTTTATTAGACTTAGCTACCGAAGCATTAACACTTGTTTGATACACTGTTGCTTCTTCAAATGCTTTATCAAATTCTTGTGCTGTTTTTTTCAGGGCTGGTCCTGTTTTGGTACGATAAAGTTTTTTACCTGTAAATTTGCTTAAGTCGACATCGATATCGCAAGCTGCGATAACTACATCGGCAGAAGCGATTTCTTCTGGTGTTAATTCATTGCCAACACCGACTGAACCACGAGTTTCAACTTTACACCACCACCCCCGTTTTTTAGCTTCTTCTTCAATTGCTTCTGCCGCCATAAAGGTATGTGCAACTCCTGTTGGACAAGCAGTAACAGCAACAATTCTTTTTATACCATTATTTGGCGTTGATGTTGGTGCTACCTTAGCAGATTGTTCATAAACACTAGCTTTACTTTGTGCATCAGTTAAAATCTGTTTTGGATTAGCAAAAAGCTGATTTAAGTCTTCAACAACATAAACTTTTTTACCTACCACTGATTTATCACTAATGGTTCCCGAACCAACAGCAACAATAACATCTGCTGATCCAGCACTATCAACTACGTTTAAATTTAATGCATTTGCCGCTAGAGCTAATTCAGCTTTAGCTAAACGTCCATTAACTGGACCTGCATGACTACCTTCAATAATATATATATTCATGAATACTCCTTATGCAGCAATTATTTCAATTTTTTCTAGCATATTATTTATAGCTTGGCGTTCAGCGATACCCACACCAGCCTGTCCAACCGATAAAGCCGCAACACTAGATGCAAATACTAAAGTGTCTTTAATTGATTGCTCTGTGATTAAACCATATATTAAACCAGCAACCATTGAATCACCGGCACCCACAGTGCTAACTACTTGGCATTTAGGCGGTTTTGCTAACCATGCTTCATTTTTAGTGACCCATAATGCACCTTTACTTCCAAGCGAAATAATGACATTGTCAACGCCACCATTAACTAATTCCATAGCAGCTTTTTTTACTTCATCCAATGTAGATAATTTGCGACCAATCCACATTTCAAGCTCTTTATCATTTGGTTTGATTAACCATGGTTTTGCTTTTAATCCTGCGACCAATGCATCTCGGCTACTATCGAATACAACTTTTGGACAAATCGCTTTAACTTGTTCCATCCAATTTGTAAATTTATCAAGTGATACTCCAGCAGGTAAGCTACCGCTGATAGCAACCATATCAATGTTTTTTAACCATTCAAGAGAGTTTTTTACAAAGTTTTGCCAATTTTGCTCACTAATAGTAAAGCCCGAAAAGTTCAGATCTGTTACTTCACTATTTTCTTCGGTCAATTTGACATTGATACGTGTACGACCTTCAATTGTTTCAAATTTATCAACCACATTTAATGATTTAAATAATAAATTAAATCCATCACGGTTTTCTTTACCTAAAAAACCACCAACGGTTAATTGAACATCTAAATCCGACAAAACTTTAGCAACATTGATGCCTTTACCAGCAGCAAGTAACGCATTAGTTTGAACTAAATTAACATCACCAAGCTCCACTTTTGGGCAAAAACCTAAAAGGTCATAAGCAGGATTTAATGTGATTGTTGCAATACGATAAGTCATTTAAACACCCTCACCTAAACCGCTTTCAATCGCTTTTCCAATTGCTTCAAGCGCTTGTTCGGCATCGTCGCCAACGGCGGTAAATTGTAATCGACTGCCTTTTTTGGCACCTAGTGCAACAATTTTCATTAAGCTCGTTGCACTTACTGGTTCACCTTTACCGTCTAAATTAGCAACAGTCACTTTGCAGTTAAATTCTTTAACGAGTTTAACTAAAACCGACGATGGCCGAGTATGTAAGCCATTTTCGTTAGGAACAATAAATTCACAAGTGAGCCCGTCGTTATTTGAGCTTGTCTGTGGTGCAGAATTTGAGGCTGATACCTGCTGCTCAGAAAGCAACAAATTAATGATTTTATCAGCATTGGCTGATACTAGTTGGTCTAGTTTTTGATTGTAAACTAAAGAGGCAATATTACTGACAACGTCAGAAACAGCATCATCAACAACAGACATTGTGATAAGTAATTTAACCGGATTTCCAATTTCGTTTAGATTGCTAGTTGTACGGCTAATGGCAATGGCATTTTTTATATTGCCATTTTTGCTATCATTTAACCAAACACCGCTTCCAAGGTAATTTGGCTTGCTGTCTAACACGTCAGCAATAAAAGTTGCATTTACCGCATTTTGTTGTTTTAAACGCGAGGCATTCAATGCCTGCAGCATAGCTAAACTATCCGCGGGGATATCAAGTAGTAATGTTGACGAGTCAATAGTAAATTGGCTGTCTTGAGCACTTGCTTTGCCAGTTAAAATAGCAATGGCTTCATCGGTAGTTTTGATCTTTTTAATTCGTTCTTCAACACCATCTGCACTAAGTATGTGGGTTAATTGTCGAAGCAATTCTAAATGTTCATCAGAACTGGCAGCAATACCGATTGCAAGATAGGCTTTTTCCCCTTCATCTCCCCATTCAACACCATTCGGGAAGCAAAAAACTTGCACCCCTGTTTTTTTGACTAAATGGCGAGTTTTGGTTGTGCCATGAGGAATAGCAATGCCTATACCCAGATAGGTAGCAGCTTGCGATTCTCGTTCAAGCATTCCGTCGACATAACCTTGTTCAACAAATCCTGCACTAGTTAAGGTTGCAGCAATTTTTTTTATCGCTTCAGTTTTATTAGTGGCTTGTTCATTTAAATGAATATTCTCTTTAACTAAATGAAACATATCATAAATACCTCAGGGTTAAATGTAGGCCGATTTAAAAATTCACACAAAAGCAAATCCTTTAATTAACCTTATTGAATCGTTTCAGCAATAATGAATTGATTAACATTAATTATCCAATAAATTATATCTATTAATAATTTATTTGTGATCTGGATCTTGTTTTTATTTAAACTATTTTAAAATAAATAATAAAATTGTTATTTATCAATTTATTCACGACCCAAACTACCCCGATAAATTAAGCGTCTTGGGATTATTGTGGTACCAGATTGATAGTTTTGATTATGCAAATAATTTAAAAATAGTTTTATTGTGACACTAGCAACTTCTTTATGATCTTGTGAAAGTGATATTACTTTACATGGCAAAAAATCTAACAATTCATTATCACCAAAAGTAGCAATTGTTAAAGTTTCGGGCAAACGTCCAAATTTTCTTAAAATTGCATCAATGGTTCCTTGTAATAAAGAAAAAGAAGTCGTAAAAATACCATTAGGCATTGCATGGCTTTCTAGCCATTGACTAAAGGCAAAATCAGCATCGTGACGACTATAATTATTTGCATATAAAAAATCAACTTTATTGCAATGATTAAGTTTAATATCGTTAAAACCATCTAGACGAAGTTGACTAACAGATAAATTGGGTAATGCCCCGATATATACGACAGAATCTTGTACAAAGTTATTAAATGCTTGAGCTAGCGATTTTGAGTCTTGTTTGTCTGCACCAACAATGTTTCTAAATTTCGATGTAGACAATATCCTATCTAGCGCAAATAAAGGGATTTTTTCGTTTTGCCAGTCATCATAAAAAAGACAATCTTGATTAGAAACGAATGACGATGAAATCAGTAATGCGTCGACACGACGTTGTTGAAGATGCTTGACACATTCTTTTTCGATTTGTGGGTTATCTTTTGAACATGCCAATAATAATTGATATCCCTCTTTTCTGGCTAATTGTTCTAAATAATTGGCGATGCGAGTGTAACTGTTGTTTTCTAAATCGGGAATAATGATGCCGATAGTTCGTGTTTTACCAGCTCTAAGCCCTGCTGCAACTGCATTAGGTCGGTAATTATACTGTTTGACCACTGCCATCACTTTTTCGATTGTCTTGTCACTAACGCGGTACTTTTTGGCTTTTCCATTAACAACATAACTTGCAGTTGTCCTTGAAACACCAGCTAAAAGTGCGATTTGTTCTAATTTCATAGCGCTATCCCAACTAAAATATAGTTAGTTATTTAACCTGAATCAAAATAATTTGTAAATAATAATTATAATTTTACTCAATAAGTTAGCTTGACTTCATGTTTTATAACAAAGCCTAAAGATAAAAATGATTAATCTCAAAAAATTAAATTTAGTTAATATCTAAATTTTATCCATAATGATAAACATATTAATCATTAGTAATAAATAGCAATATTTTGATCATAAATATTTTCAATTTTGACCGGTGTATCAAATATATCTTGTAAAATAGCAGCATCCATAATCTGTTGTGGGTTACCTTGATATACCAGTTCGCCATTTTTCATGGCTAAAATGTGGTCTGAATAGACAGATGCAAAGTTGATATCATGAATAACGATCACAATTGTTTTACCTAGTTCATCGGCAGCACGGCGCAATTGCTTCATCATTGCGACAGCATGTTTCATATCGAGGTTATTAAGTGGTTCGTCAAGTAATACATATTCCGTATCTTGGCATAGCACCATGGCAACATAAGCACGTTGCCTTTGCCCGCCAGAAAGCTCATCTAAAAAGCGATCTTTATATTGCGTAAGTTCTAAAAACTCAAGAGCTCGGTGGATATATTCATAATCATCAGCAGTTAAGTGCCCTTTGCTATAAGGATAACGCCCAAATCCAACTAATTCAAAAACAGTCAATCTGCTGGTAAAACGATTTTCTTGCCTTAATACGGATAAATAGGTGGCCAACTTATCGCTTGGCGTGTTCACAACATCCATATTTTGAATTTTAACTTGTCCTTCATCAGCAAGTAAAAGTCGACTTATGATCGATAATAATGTCGATTTACCTGCTCCATTTGGACCAATGATGGCAGTAATACCGCCTTTTGAGATTGTCGCGTTGACGTTTTTTAATACAGGTATTGTTTGATAGTTTTTACTAATATTATCAATTTCTATCACATCGGCACCTTTTTTAATAATAAGAAGATAAACAATGAACCGCCAATAAATTCAATCACAATAGACAATGCACCAACCATATTTAATATCCGCTCTAAAAACATCTGCCCACCAACAAGAAAAATAACACCTAATAAAAAAGCAGTAGGAAGTAAAAAACGATGTTGGCTTGATCCACTAACACTATAAGCTAAATTAGCAATTAAAAGCCCTAAGAAAGTAAAAGGCCCAACTAATGCCGTCGATATTGAAACTAAAACAGAGACTAACAATAAAATAATCGTAATACTTTTTTGGTAATCAATACCTAAATTTACCGCATTATCACGCCCTAAAGCCAAAACATCAAACTGATATCGCATTCGCCATAAAAACAAACCGATGATAACAACAAGCACTAATGAAAAGACGATTAATATCGGCTCAGCACGAGTAAAGGTTGCAAAAATGCGGCTTTGCAATATCGCAAACTCGGACGGTGTCATTAAACGCTGTAATAGATTAGATAAACTGCGGAATAATGTTCCTAAAATGATACCGATTAATAATACCAGATGTAAATTTTGCTTGAGCTTAGTAAATAATCCTCGGTACAAAAATAGTGAAAATAAAACTAATAAAAGTGATTCAAAAATGAATCTACCAATCATACCAATATAAGGAATACCTTGTGTATCAATAAAAAAGATCACAATAGTTTGTATTAATACAAATAGCGATTCGAATCCCATAATAGAGGGAGTTAATATTCGGTTGTTGGTGACAGTTTGAAAAAGTAATGTTGATGTTGCTGCCGAAAAAGCTACTAAAATCATTGTCAGCATAATCCAAGTTCGATGCATCAAAATGTAGCCAATATTACCTTTAAGTCCTATCGTCATAAAACAAGTAATACAAATTAACGCAATAATAAATAACCCAAAGACTCTTTTTTGACTTGAAAGATAACGTTTTTGATTAATTAACATGGCGTTTTCGACTCAATAATATTAAAAAAATAATAGCGCCGACTACGCCAAGAATAACACTCACAGGGATTTCAAAAGGATAGCGAATTATCCGTCCAATGATATCGCAAATTAAAACCAGCCCACTACCAAATAAACAGATCCATGGAATGGTTTTACGAACATTGTCACCAAATAATAAGCTAATAATATTTGGTACAATTAGTCCAAGAAAGGGTAAAACACCGACAACAACAACGACAATACCACCGATTAATGCAATAACAATAAGCCCAGTCAACATGACTCGACGATAATTAAGCCCAACATTGATCGAAAAATCTCGACCTAAGCCAACAACGGTAAATTGATCTGCACTCCAACAAGCAACTATCGTTAATCCGCCAACTAGCCATAATAATTCATAACGACCTTGCAAAATACCAGAAAAATCACCGGATTCCCACCCACCTAGTGATTGTAGCAAATCAAAATACATAGCAAAAAATGTAGTAACTGCGCTAATAACGGCTCCAAACATAATACCAACAAGAGGCACCATAAGTGCTGATTTAAAAATGATTTTACGAGAAATCATCATAAAAACCATCGTACCGACCATAGCAAATAAGCTGGCAACGGTCATTTTAGTCATGACACTTGCGCTAGGAGCTAACACCATCATAATTAATAAGCCAAGACTTGCTGATTGTGTTGTGCCAACTAAAGAGGGTTCAACAAATCGATTTTGGGTTAACAGTTGCATTATTAACCCAGCAACACTCATGGCACTACCTGCTAATAATAAAGCAACCGTTCTAGGTACACGGCTAACAAAGAAAATTTCGCGCATGTTGCTATCAGACCATAAGTCCAATAGCGTCACATTCCCAGCACCGATAAACAAACTTATTGCAGTCATGATCAATAAAATGAAAATACCTGCAATAAAATAAAAAGATTTAATCATGCTTTACATTAATGGGCTGGTTCAGTTTGCAAAGCGACATCTATTTGATCCATTAAATGACTATAAGTTTGAATACCGCCAGAAATATAGATCGATGTTGAATCTAAATAAACAATATGATTGTGCTGCCATGCTGAGGTTTTTTTAATTAACTCATTATTCAATACTTGCTGTGCTGATTGTGCCTCTTTATTACCAATTGCATTATCTCTATCTAAAACAAATAACCATTCTGGATTAACACTTAAGATAAATTCTGAAGTAACAGCATTACCGTGACGGCCTGCTTCTTGGAAAGTTGTTGCTGGTTTGAATCCTAATACATCAAATACAAAACCAAAACGAGATTTTTCACTATAAGCAGACATTTTTCCACCATTAACCATGATAACTAATGCACTTCCTGCTGTGCTTGTTTTTTGTTTTAGCTGTTCTATTTTTTGATTAAAATCAGTCAATAACTTATCAGCTTCATTTTGCTTATGAAAAATATCACCTAATTGTCGGGTTCTTTGAGTTATGCTTCCTAAAAAATTATTGTAATCAATATCTAACGAAATTGTTGGAGCAATATCATTTAATTTATTATAGGCATCATTGGCTCGACCGCCAGCAATAATAATATCAGGCTGAATTGAACTTAAAACTTCATAATTTGGTTCAAATAAAGTACCCACATTAGTATATTCTTTACTGTCATATTTGGATAAGAAAGTTGGGTAATGTACATCTGATTGAGGCACTGCTGTAACTGGAATATTTAATGCATCCATAATATCAAGCGTTGCAGTATTAAAAACAACAACTTTTTTAGGGTTGTCAGGTACTTCAGTTTTGCCTTGAGAATGTTCAATGGTAACCGTTTTTACAGATGGTTGCTGTTCTTTTTTATTGTCACATCCAACTAAAACAAGTAAGACCGTAAGTAAAATTACTAATTTCGCTTTAATATATGAATACATTATAACTCCTAATTATCAGCCTGAATAAAAATCCAAAAATGATAATTATAATAATTATCATTTACGTTAAGATTGTAACTAAAAAAGATATAAGGTTCAATGAACTTTAAGCGTTTAAAATCATAATATGCAATAAAGGACAGGCTAAATAGAAGTAAAACGATAATAAATAGAATAAAAAAAGCTACCGATTTATTCGGTAGCATAGTGAATATTAATAGTTAAAACTCCTGATTTAGAGAAATTGATAAATCTTTAAGCTTACGAGTTAATGTATTGCGCCCCCATCCTAATAGATGAGCGGCATCTTGTTTGTGACCTCGAGTAAAATTGAGTGCACTCTTTAATAAGATACATTCAACATCGTGTATCACTTCAGTTAAAATGCCAGTTTGACCATTTGTGAGTGCTTGTTTTGCCCATTGTTCTAGTAACAGTTTCCAGTCTGTTTGTTGTTGTGGCAAGTGACTAGCAGGCAATGTAATATGTTCATTATTGTCAATCGTTTTAGTTGTTGATAACTGCAACAACTCTGGCGGTAACTCTTGAACAAAAACCTCTTTATTTGAAGACATTACTGTAATCCAACGACAGGTGTTTTCAAGTTGTCGGACATTACCAGGCCAGTTAAATTGGCACAAGACATCTAATGCTTCTGGGCTTAGTATTTTGCTTTCTACCCCAAGCTCCTTTGCCGTTGTGTGTAAAAAATGTTCAGCAAGTTTTGGAATATCTTGTGCTCTATCGCGTAAAGGTGGAAGTAATATACGAATCACATTTAAACGATGAAACAAGTCTTCTCTAAATTTTCCTTCCCTGACTCTTGCATCCAAATCTTGATGTGTAGCAGCAATAATACGCACGTCAACTTTAACGGGCGAATAACCACCAATACGATAAAACTGCCCATCAGCAAGCACCCTTAATAACCGAGTTTGAACATCAAGCGGCATATCACCAATTTCGTCTAAAAATAAAGTCCCCCCATTAGCCTGTTCAAAGCGTCCATGTCTAATTTGAGCAGCACCTGTAAATGCACCTTTTTCATGCCCAAAAAGCTCAGACTCAATCAAATCTTTAGGAATAGCCGCCATATTCAATGCAATAAAAGGGGATTGTGAACGTGGGCTGTGAGTGTGTAGTGCTTTTGCAACTAATTCTTTACCTGTTCCTGATTCGCCATTAATTAATACACTAATTGATGATTTAGATAATCGACCAATAATACGAAAGACCTCTTGCATTGAAGGAGCTTCACCAATAATACCTGTTGATGCTTTTGCTGTTGTATTATTGCTGGTTTTGTTACTTTGAGTTTGCAAAATTGCACGCTCAACCAGTTGTATAACTTCGTCCACATCAAAGGGTTTTGGGATATAATCGTAAGCACCTTTTTGATAGGCATTTACTGCTGCATCAAGATCCGAATGTGCAGTCATAATAATAACAGGTAAATGAGGCAATTTTTCTTTAACATAGTGGAGCAATGTCAAACCATCAATCCCCGGCATTTTGATATCTGAGATTAATACCGCTGGTTTTTCAGCATAAGTAATCAAAGCGTCCATCACATCTTGACCAGTTGAAAAGCTGACACAGTTGAAATGAGCATGAGTTAATGCTTTTTCTAATACCCAACGAATTGAACTATCGTCATCAACAATCCAAACATTCATATTAACTTACCTCACTGCTTAATTGGCAAATAGACAGAAAACACTGTATGCCCAGGCCAACTATTAAATTCGATTTTACCGCAATGTTGATCAACAATATTATGAGCAATCGAAAGACCAATACCCGTACCATCTTTATATCCACTAACCATAGGGTAAAATAAAGTGTCTTGAATATGAACTGGCACACCCGGTCCTGTATCTTCAATATCAATACGAGCGCATAACCGGTAACGTTGTCCATGTAAAGTAACCTGAAAAGCCGTTCTTGTCTTAATAGTAATAGTGCCAGTATTCGAACCAATGGCCTGCAAAGCATTGCGAACAATATTCAAAATTACTTGTTCTATTTGTTCTGAATCATGGATAAAATCAGGTAAGCTTGGATCATAATCGCGTAAAATTTCAATATTGACAGGCTTTTCCAAACACAGCAAAGCATAGATACGCTCTATTGCTTGATAGATGCTTTGTTCTTTTTGTTGCAAGCGTTGTTGCGGACCTAATAATCTATCTACAAGATTACGTAATCTATCTGCTTGTTCAATAATGATTTTTGTATAATCTTGCAATTCATTTTTAGGTAACTCTCGTGATAATAACTGAGCTGCACCTCTGAGCCCACCTAATGGGTTTTTAATTTCATGAGCAAGTCCTCGAACTAATTCACGAGCGGCACTTTGTTGAGCGTGTTGTAATTGTTCTTGGCTAAGGCGTTTATGATTATTTAACGGCGCCATTTCAATCAAAATCCGACCATTAACTAACAGCTGAGCTGTCAGCGATAAAATATGTAATTCATTATTAATAACTAAATTAACTTCATTATCTGTAAAACCTTGATTTTGAGCTAATGCACTGAGCATCAAATCAATATCTAACGAGAAATACCCTAATAAATCAGGAAAGTAACTTTCTAATAGTTTTTTAGAACTTTGTGCTAGTAACTGCTGTGCTGCAGTATTGGCATAGAGAATACTGAGCTTTGTATCAAGTAATAAAATACTTGTAATCATAGAATCAAGAACAAGATTAGCATCAGATTCATTATTAAATGTCATCGTTGGATTTCCGTCCTGATTAGAAACCACCGCTAACAAGCGGTGGGTAACACACTAAGTTATATAAAAAATAATTTATAAGCTATAGTACAACTCAAATTCAACTGGATGTGGCGTCATACGTACACGATCAACATCTTGACGTTTTAAATCAATATATGCATCAATAGTATCATTAGTAAAGACATTACCACGTGTTAAGAATTCACGATCTGCATCTAATGCATTAAGTGCCTCTTCAAGCGAACCTGCGACTTGAGGAATTAATTTAGATTCCTCTGGTGGTAAATCGTATAAGTTTTTATCCATCGCATCGCCAGGGTGAATTTTATTAATAATACCATCTAAACCAGCCATTAACTGCGCAGCAAATGATAAGTATGGATTACCGGCTGGATCAGGGAAGCGAACCTCAATACGACGCGCTTTAGGGCTAGTCACAACAGGAATACGAATTGATGCAGAACGGTTACGAGCAGAATATGCAAGCATAACTGGCGCTTCATAGCCCGGAACCAGACGTTTATAAGAGTTAGTTGCAGGGTTAGTAAAAGCATTGAGGGCTTTTGCATGTTTGATAATACCACCAATATAGAATAATGCCATTTCTGAAAGACCCGCATATTTATCCCCAGCGAATAAATTTACGCCATCTTTCGCTAATGATTGGTGACAGTGCATACCAGAACCATTATCACCAAACATTGGTTTTGGCATAAATGTCGCTGTTTTACCATAAGCGTGTGCCACATTTTGTACGACATATTTATAGATTTGCACTTCATCAGCTTTTTTAGTTAGCGTATTAAAGCGACAGGCTATTTCGTTTTGCCCCGCAGTAGCAACTTCATGATGGTGGGCTTCAACCACTAAGCCAAGTTGCTCCATAATTAAACACATTTCAGAACGGATATCTTGCGAGGAATCAACGGGTGGAAGTGGAAAATATCCACCTTTTACGCCAGGACGATGCGCTTTATTACCTTCTTCATATTTTGTACCAGAATTCCAAGCCGCTTCAATATCATCAATATGCACAAAACTACCGGACATTGGCGAACCAAAGCGGACATCATCAAATAAGAAAAATTCTGGTTCAGGCCCAAAAATCACAGTATCAGCAATACCTGATGATTTTAGATACTCTTCGGCACGTTTAGCGATTGAACGAGGGTCACGATCATACCCTTGTAAAGTTGCTGGCTCTAATACATCACAACGAAGGTTTAACGTTGTATCTTCAAAAAATGGATCGATTACGGCTGTTGAAGCGTCAGGCATTAGCACCATATCTGACTCATTAATCCCTTTCCACCCAGCAATCGATGAACCGTCGAACATTTTACCATCTTCAAAAAAATCAGCATCGATTTGACTGACAGGTATTGTTACGTGTTGTTCTTTACCTTTAGTATCAGTAAAGCGCAAATCAACAAACTTAACATCGTTTTCTTTAATTAGTGTTAAAACTTTTTGTGTAGACATGTATCTTCTCCATTAAGGACAAATAATAATTGTTCAGTTTTTAAGGCATTTTTGCCAAACTGTCATAACCTATGCAAATATAATGCCAATTTTTCAACGGTGCATTCATGAAGCAAGTATCACAAATAGTAACATAGATCTTAATGTTGCACCATAATGGTTAGATAAGCACCAACTTAATGCACCAAAATAATTCATCATACTTTCACAGTCATTTAATCGTCTAAATCGACAATATTTACACTTGAATTGATAGTAAATTACCACGCTGCAGATCACTTGCCGAATAATACTCCCAAAACTACACTGGAGATCTATCACCAGAGACAATTAAGTAAAATGTTACCTTATCCCAATCATGTCCAATGGTTTCTTCTGAAACCAATACAACATAATAGTACATATTATCTTTTGGATTAATTATCGTTACATTCTGACCGCCCATTTCCCAATGGCAACAAACCAACTTTAGTTCAGTCATTCCCATTTTCTGAGTTAAATACTCTTGAGCTTGTTTTGCATCTTTCCCTTCTATTTTATAAATGGCTTCAATCGATCTTGTTTGCCCATAATCATCAACATCACAACGTTCATATTGAAAATAATCCGGTGCAGCATCATCAAATTCACGTAAAAAATCACGGCAAGTCAAATCTGGATCATAACTCGAAGGTTCAATAAGTGAAGCATGTTTTTCACCACTAACTTGCTTTAAAACTACATTGTAATTACCATTAGCCATCACAGACGAAACAGAAAAAAATAACAAAAATAGTAAGATAGGCACTCTAAATTGCATCAAAATTTTTCCTTATATCCAACATATTTTATAACCTTTTAAAACAAAACCATTCACTATAAAGCAATTTTTCAATTATTGGCACTATATTTCATTACGCAATATCGTTATAATCTCACCTTAAAACTGAAAAAAATTAGGTAATCATACAAGTATGGAATTTATTACACTCGAAATTATACCTTTTATAAAAAATCATCTTTTGCTTTCATTAGGTTGGATCGTTTTATTTATTGCAATCATTGTATTAACAATTAAAAGTAAATTATCTAAGGTTCAAATTATAAATAATGTGCAAGCTATTCATATGATCAACAAACAAAACGCGGTTATTATTGATATTCGATCTGCTGATAGTTTTAAAAAAGGTCATGTTACTGAATCTTATAATATTTTACCGATAGACATAAAAAACGAGAGTGCAAAATCAATTGAAAAATTTAAAGAAATCCCCATCATTTTAATTGATGAAAATGGTCTATCATCCGTTGGCATTGGTGAGTCACTGGTCAAACAAGGTTTTTTACATGTGCATGCTTTAAAAGATGGCATTGCAGGATGGAATGGCGAAAATTTACCATTAGTTAGAAAATAATATAATTTTAAAATAAGGCTTTATCATGACAGAACAAAACAATACACAACAACCTGAAACACAGTTTGCTATTCAACGTATTTATACTAAAGATGTTTCATTTGAAACTAATAATGTTCCTGAAATTTTTACAAAACAATGGCAACCAGAATTAAATATTGAATTAAATTCATCTTCACAAGGGTTAAGTGAAAATGTGTATGAAGTTGCGCTTCGCGTTACTGTAACAGTAAAACAACAAGACGAAGTAGTATATATTTGTGAAGTGACTCAAGCGGGTATTTTTTCACTTATCGGATTCGATGAAGGTCAAATTCAACATTGTGTTGGTGCCTATTGTCCAAACATCTTATTCCCTTACGCACGTGAGGTCATTTCGAGTTTAGTCAATAAAGGGACATTTCCTCAAATAAATTTAGAGCCAGTAAATTTTGAAGCATTATTTATTAATTATCTTCAACAACAGCAACAACAAGCCAAATCTACTGAAACATTACAATAATAATTATTATATTTTATTTAATTAACGATAAGTTTATTGGATTATTATGAAAAAAAATGCTGCAGTTACAGTAATTGGCGCAGGATCTTACGGAACCTCTTTAGCTATTTTACTGGCACGAAATGGCCACTCAACTTTATTATGGGGTCATAACCCTGATAAAATGGTCATTTTGCAGCATGATAGGCAAAATAAACAATTTTTACCTGATATTCCTTTTCCTGATTTACTACAAATTGAAAGCGATTTAAAAACAGCTGTTTCAGCTGCATCTATTTTACTTATTGTGGTACCAAGTCACGCTTTTGCAAGTATTCTAACTCAAATCAAGCCATTTTTACGACAAGACTCTAAAATAGTCTGGGCAACAAAAGGACTTGAAGTCAATACTGGACGATTATTACAAGATGTCGCAAGAGAAATTTTAGGCAATCAAATTTCATTAGCCGTTATTTCTGGTCCAACGTTTGCCAAAGAAGTAGCATCAGGGTTACCCACTGCGGTAACTGTTGCATCAACAGATAAAAACTTTTTAACAGAATTACAACATTTATTTCATTGTAGTAAAAGTTTCCGTGTTTATAGCAGCGGAGATTTCATTGGAGTACAACTTGGCGGTGCAATCAAAAACGTTATCGCCATTGGTGCTGGATTATCTGATGGTCTTGGTTTTGGTGCCAATGCTAGAACAGCATTAATTACTCGTGGCCTTGCTGAAATGATGCGATTAGGGGCAGCATTAGGTGCAGACCCTGCAACTTTTATGGGGATGGCAGGGCTAGGCGATCTCGTTTTAACTTGTACAGATAATCAGTCTCGTAATCGCCGTTTTGGAATTTTACTTGGTCAAAATAAATCAATTCAGGAAGCCCAAGATGCCATTGCTCAAGTTGTCGAAGGATGTAATAATACCAAAGAAGTTTGGTTACTAGCTCAAAAATATCATGTTGATATGCCAATCACAGAACAAATTTATCAGGTCCTTTATGAACATAAAGATCCTAAACAAGCAGCGATGGCATTACTTGGACGTTCACAAAAAGCAGAACTTAAAAGTTAAGTTTAAAATTAACTTATTGTTTTATTATAAAATTACTGTGAAATAATAAAAACCAAACAACCAATTATTATAAATAGGTACCTATTCCCTTTTCTTTTGCTTTAAGATAAATATCGTAACCAATATACACATCTAATACTGCTGTTCCAACTGTTTTAAATAATGTTATTTGCTCATCATTTTGACGACATAGAGCAGGAGCTTGCACTAAATCACCCAATTCGAAAAAGTCATCTTTTGATACTAATTTTTGTTGAATTGGGTCAATAATATCCCCTGCTTCGGCAAACACGCCCGCTTTGGTATCTAGTACGCGAATGTTAGCCTTTTCAACAATATTTTCTGGAATTTCGTGCATTTCTGGTGTATACGCACCAACGCCATTTATATGAGTACCCGGTTTGACTTTATTGCCATTAAATGTCACAACTTTTGATGTCGTGACTGAAGTAATAATATCGGCTTGGCCAATATCTTGATCCAAATTTTGTGAAAAATAAAGGTTTGTAGAAAAATTAGAAAACTGTTGTTTCATATCATTCGTAAATTGTTTTGCTTTTTGAGTATCAATATCAAAAATAGCAACATCAGTCAATGAACGCACAGTTAACATCGCTTCTAGTTGGGATATCGCCTGCCCACCGGTACCAATCAACACTGCGCGACTAGCATCTTTACGCGCTAATAAATCAGTTGCCGCACCTTGAACAGCCCCTGTACGGAGCTGTGTTACAAAAGTACCATCTAACATGCCACAAACTTCACCTGTTTGTGGATCTAACATTAAAACTTGAGCAGGTACCGATGGCTTGCCTAATTTAGGATTGTCAGGAAAAACTGAGACAATTTTGATACCCACAATATCACTACCTTGAATATGTGCTGGCATAAACAAACATTGGCCTTTCTGCATATCAAAATTGATGCGCAATGGCACATCACAGTTCCCTTTAGTGTAAATTTTTAAAGCTTCCTTATCTGCTGATATCGCATCTTTCATGGTATAAAACTGTTCAATATCTTTAGCTGTTAAAATGAGCATTTTTGTTCCTTACTTGCTTTTATATTTACTTAGTATCTATTATCTATTTTTTAAATCAAGAATCATTATCAATTAAATTTTAACAATTTGTTTTATAATAAAAAATAGTCTTTGTTGTATATTTTATGTATTTTCACTATTATTACAGAGTGTAATTTTGCACGGTAATTGAGAAATCGGATGTTATTTAAAATATTAAAATTTTTTTTAAAGGTTTTATTTCATGTCAGAATTCATGGTAATCTTGACAATTTAAAACAAGATAGACTTCTTATCACCCCTAACCATGTATCTTTCCTTGATGGTATCCTAATCGGATTATTTTTACCTGTAAGACCAGTATTTGCTATTTATGCTGGCTATATTAATCACTGGTTAGTCCGCTTAGCAAAGCGTTATGTCGATTTCGTGCCAATGGATCCACTAAGCCCAATGGCAATCAAGCGATTAGTTCGCGAAGTTGAAAAAGGCCGTCCAATAGTCATATTCCCAGAGGGAAGAATTACTGTCACTGGCTCATTAATGAAAATTTATGATGGTGCTGCTTTTGTTGCAGCCCGTTCTCAAGCAACAATTGTACCTGTCTGGATTGAAGGAGCTGAATTTACTTTAACCAGTCGTTTAAAAGGATTATTTAAACGTCGTTTATTTCCTAAAATAACCATTCATGTGCTTGAGCCGACATCTATAGCTATGCCTAATGCACCTAAAGCTAGTGAAAGACGTTATATTGCAGGCGAAAAACTTCATCAAATTATGATGAATGCACGTATGGCAAGTCGCCCCAAATTAACGCTATTTGAAGCTTTGCTTGAAGCGCAAGTCCGCTATGGTGTCAAATCGCGAATGGTGCAAGACCCAACAACTCATGAAGCATCTTATCGTAATTTATTAAAACAAATCATTGGTGTTAGCTGTATTGTTGCAAAAATTACTCAGAAAAAAGAACGTGTTGGCGTCTTACTGCCTAATGCAACCATTACCGTTGCGACAATTTTTGGCTTATCGGTTAAAAACCGAATTCCAGCTATGCTCAATTATACTGCTGGTACCAAAGGGCTGACTTGTGCAATTGTAGCTGCTGAAATTAAAACTATCATTACTTCACGCAAATTTATTCAAAAAGGGAAACTTGATCATCTTCTGGAACAAATAAAAGATGTTAAATGGTGTTTTCTTGAAGATCTACGTAACAGTTTAACTCTTACGGATAAACTTTATGTTGCAGTTCATCAGTATATCCCTCGTTTGGTTAAACGCTCTCAATCAAGTGATGACGAGGCTCTCGTGTTGTTTACATCGGGTTCAGAAGGTAATCCTAAAGGTGTTGCTCATAGTCATGGTAGTTTGCTTGCTAATGTTGAGCAAATTCGAACTGTTATCGATCCAACTCCGGCTGATCGCTTTATGTCCGCACTACCGTTATTCCATGCTTTTGGTATTACTGCTGGATTGTTTTTACCGCTGTTTTCTGGTAGCCGCACATTTTTATATCCAAATCCATTACATTATCGTATGGTGCCTGAAATAATTTATGATCAAAATTGTACCGTCTTATTTGGCACGCCAACTTTCTTGGCAAACTATGCTCGTTACGCCCATCCATATGACTTTATGCGTTTACGCTATGTTGTTGCTGGTGCAGAAAAATTATCAGACACAGTACGCGAGCAGTGGAAAGATAAATATGGTATCCGTATTTTAGAAGGCTATGGTGTTACTGAGTGTGCACCCGTAGTGGCACTTAATGTTCCAATGGCGTTTAAAGCCGGTACAGTAGGTCGATTATTGCCAGGCATGACATCAAGATTAATTCATGTGCCAGGTATTAGCGAGGGCGGTCAATTGCAAGTTAAAGGCCCTAATGTGATGAAAGGCTATTTACGTGTTGAAAATCCAGGCAAACTTGAAGAACCAATTGCAATCGATGAACATGGGCAATCCGAAAAAGGTTGGTATGACACTGGCGATATCGTTGCTATTGATAACGAAGGCTTTGTCACAATTAAAGGACGCTTAAAACGATTTGCTAAAATTGCAGGAGAAATGGTTTCATTAGAAAGTGTTGAAGCCTTAGCAAAAAAAGTCGACATTGATGCCATGCACGGCGCAACAGTTAAAGCCGATGCAGCAAAAGGAGAAGCTATTGTTCTATTTACTACTTCGACAAAATTAAATCGAGAGCAACTTAACCAAGTGTCTCAAGAACTTGGTATTCCTGCATTAGCTATTCCTCGTGATATCCGTGTAGTTAAAGAATTACCATTACTTGGTACAGGTAAAATCGACTTTATTACACTACGGAAGATGGCTGACGAATAAATAAAAGGATTCCAAATGAATCAATATTCTCTTTTAAGCAAAGGCATGGTTGCAACCATGCTAGCGCAGTTTTTTTCAGCATTTGCCGATAACGCCATCTTTTTTGCTATTTTAGCTTTCATCAACAATCTACATTATCCAGCTTGGAGCCGATCAATATTACAAATTAGTTTTGTGCTGCCATTCATCATTCTTTCCCCTTTTGTTGGTCAATTTGCTGACAGCATGTCAAAAGGTAAAGCTATGATGATTTCAAATAGTATGAAATTACTCGGTGCTGGTTGTATATGTTTAAATATTAGTCCTTTTATTGGCTATTTTTTAATTGGCATAGGGGCAGCCGCATACTCTCCAGCTAAATATGGGATTTTAGGCGAACTTACTACGGGCGATAATTTGGTTAAAGCAAATGGTTTAATTGAAGCATCAACCATTGCGGCAATTTTACTTGGTTCGCTAGCGGGTGGTCATATTGCCGATCTTAATGTAAGCATATCTATATTGATTTGTGTATTAATGTATGGGCTAGCAATTATTGCTAACCTTTTTATTCCTAAATTACCTGCCGCACGACAAAATATTCCATGGCAATTTATGGTTATGATAAAAGATTTTGCGAACACAATTAAAATCATATTCACTGATAAACAAGTCTCATTCACATTATTTGGTACTAGTTTGTTTTGGGGAGCGGGTATTACTTTACGTTTTTTGTTAATTAGTTGGGTTCCTGCTATTTTAGACATACACGACAATGCAACGCCAACAAATCTAAACGCCATTGTCGCTATTGGCATTGTTATTGGTGCCGGGCTGGCAAGTACATTTATTTCAATTTATATTTTACTTATTATTATTGGGGCATTAGGTGGCTTTTTTTTAGTACCATTGAATGCTTTTATTCAAAAAATAGGTAAAGATTTAGTCGGTGCCGGCAGTATCATTTCGGTACAAAACTTAAGCGAATATACAGCAATGATGCTAATGCTAGGACTTTATACATTAGCTGTTTACCTAAATTTATCAGTTATTACTATCGGTGTTGGTTTTGGTAGTTTATTTGCTATAGTAATATTTTTGTTATGGCTAGGATTAAGAAAAAATGCAACAAATTAACCTATCTAGTATGTTAACTGAAAGTCGTAACCCTAATAGTGAAAAAATAGACGACTGTTCAACGTTAGAAATACTTCAAATCATCAATAATGAAGATAAGCAAGTCGCACTTGCTGTTGAAAAAGAGCTAGTAAACATAGCAAAAGCTGTTGATGCAATTAGTCAAAGGTTTTCAAATCAAGGGCGATTAATCTATATCGGTGCCGGGACTTCTGGTCGATTAGGTATTTTAGATGCAAGTGAATGCCCACCAACTTATGGTACTCCGCATGAACAAGTTATTGGATTAATTGCTGGAGGGGAACAAGCTATTTTTAAAGCAGTTGAAAATGCTGAAGACACCCCCGAATTAGCAGTTAATGACTTAAAAAATATCCATTTTAGCTCAAACGACATTTTAGTCGGCATAGCAGCTAGTGGGCGCACACCTTATGTAATAGGCGGTATGCAATATGCCAAATCAATCGGAGCAACTGTCATAAGTTTATGCTGCAATCTTAAAGCCCCGATGATCAACATAGCAGATATAGCAATCACCCCTATTGTCGGTGCTGAAGTAATTACTGGATCATCAAGAATGAAAGCCGGAACTGCACAAAAATTAGTATTAAATATGCTAACCACAGCCAGCATGATTAAAATAGGCAAAGTATATGGCAATCTAATGGTCGATGTCGAAGCAACCAATGCAAAACTCATTGAACGACAAATATCAATAGTCATGCAAGCCACCAATTGTAGTCGGGAAATTGCTATTCAAGCATTAGAGCAAAGCCAAAAACACTGTAAAATTGCAATTTTAATGATTCTCTTAGGTATAAATGCAGAGCAGGCAAAACAAAAAATTATTAAAGAACAAGGATTTATTCGTCAAGCATTACAAACCAAGCAAGATTAGCTTTAATGAACAATAAAAGCTTAATTTTTTTACCAAAATGTAATAAACACATATTTCTTAGTTTATTTGTAGTGTAAAATAAATAGATATTTTTATTTTATAGGCTTTATATTATGTAATTAATATAAAAATTAGGAGGTAGTTATATGGTTGGAATTATCCTTGCAACTCATGGTGAGTTTGCAGAAGGTATTCTACAATCAGGAACAATGATATTTGGAGAACAAGAAAATGTTAAAGCAGTTACCTTGCATCCAAGTGATAGTCCGGAAAGTTTGAAAGAACGAATGCTTGAAGCAATAGCTACATTTGATAATCAAGATGAAATACTTTTTTTAGTCGATTTATGGGGAGGAACACCATTTAATCAAGCTAACAATTTGTGTGGAGAACATAGTAATTGGGCTATTGTAGCAGGATTAAATTTACCCATGCTAATTGAAGCTTATTCTTCTCGATTTTCGATGGAAACAGCAAAAGAAATTGCAGCAGCAATTATTGAACCTGCCAAAGAAGGCGTACGCACAACAGTCGCCACCCCAACTGCCAACACTCAATCAACTAAACAATCATCAACCATTCCAGAAGGCACTGTACTGGGTAATGGAAAAATGAAAATTGTATTAGCACGTATAGATTCTCGCTTATTGCATGGGCAAGTTGCTACCGCTTGGACTAAATCAACCAACCCTAATCGTATTATCGTTGTTTCTGATTCAGTATCCAAAGATGAGTTAAGAAAAAAACTCATTGAAGAAGCTGCACCCCCTGGTGTAAAAGCGAATGTCGTTCCTATCAAAAAAATTATTGAGGTTTCTCACGATCCTCGTTTTGGCAATACCAAGGCATTATTACTATTTGAAAATCCAGAAGATGTCCTAAGGACTATAGAAGGTGGTGTCGATATTAATGTTATTAATGTGGGATCAATGGCACATTCAGTAGGTAAAGTTATGGTAAATAAAGTACTATCAATGAATGCTGAAGATGTCAAAACATTTGAAAAATTGAAAGAAAAAAATGTGAAATTTGATGTTCGCAAAGTACCTAACGATTCTAATAGCAATATGGACGAATTACTAAAAAAAGCGAAAGAAGAATTAGCTGAACAAAAAAATTAGTTTATTTATAGGGGTTATATTATGACATTATCAATTGTTGCTATTATTTTGGTGATAATTATCGCCTTTTTAGCAGGAATGGAAGGTATCTTAGATCAGTTCCAATTCCATCAACCTTTGGTTGCTTGTTCGTTAATTGGACTAGTGACAGGTAATTTAGAAGCAGGCGTTGTACTAGGTGGTTCATTGCAAATGATAGCTCTTGGTTGGGCTAATATTGGGGCTGCTGTTGCTCCAGATGCAGCGCTCGCCTCTATTGCTTCGTCTATTATTTTAGTACTGGGTGGACAAGGCGTTGCAGGTGTATCTACCGCCATTGCTATTGCTATTCCTTTAGCAGTTGCAGGGCTATTTTTAACTATGGTAGTTAGAACTATTGCCGTTCCGTTAGTACATATGATGGATGCAGCAGCAGAAGAAGGCAATTTCCGAAAAATTGAATCATTACAAATTTTAGGTATCTGTTTACAAGGTTTAAGAATCGCAATTCCAGCAGCAGCATTACTCTTTATTCCTGCTGAAGCAGTTAAAGGCGCACTAGATGCTATGCCTGAATGGTTAACAACAGGTATGGCTATTGGTGGTGGAATGGTTGTTGCTGTCGGTTATGCAATGGTAATCAACATGATGGCAAACCGCGAAGTATGGCCGTTTTTCATTATTGGTTTTGTTGTAGCGGCCATATCACAACTTACACTAATTGCACTCGGTGCATTAGGTATTGCATTAGCATTGATTTATCTCAATCTTTCTGAACGCGGCAATTCATCAAATGGTGGTACTAATGGTGACCCACTTGATGACATTTTAAATGATTACTAGAAACTTGGAGAAAAAAATGACTGATAGAATTCAATTAAGTAAAAAAGATCGTTTAGCTGTTGCTTGGCGTTCAACTTTCCTTCAAGGTTCTTGGAATTATGAACGTATGCAAAATGGTGGTTGGGCTTATTCAATGATTCCTGCTATCAAAAAATTATATACCACTAAAGAAGATCGTTCAGCAGCACTAAAACGCCACTTAGAATTTTTTAATACCCACCCTTATTTAGCTTCGCCTGTGCTAGGCGTAACACTTGCTCTTGAAGAAGAACGAGCTAATGGCGCTGCCGTTGATGATGTTGCCATTCAAGGGGTAAAAGTGGGAATGATGGGACCATTAGCGGGAGTCGGTGATCCTGTATTCTGGTTTACCGTTCGACCAATGCTTGGAGCTCTGGGGGCTTCACTAGCAATAACTGGTGATTACATTGGCCCTATTTTATTCTTTTTATTATGGAATATTATTCGATGTTCTTTTATGTGGTATACCCAAGAGTTTGGTTATCGTACAGGCTCTAAAATTACTGATAATTTATCGGGTGGTTTACTGCAAAAAATTACTAAAGGAGCCTCTATTTTAGGGATGTTTATCCTCGCTGCCTTAGTACAAAGGTGGGTATCAATAAAATTCCAACCCGTTGTTTCGACTGTAAAATTAGATAACGGCGCGTTTATTGATTGGAATACATTACCAATAGGTGCAGAAGGCATTCAAAAAGCGTTACAACAAATGCAAAGCGGATTATCACTAACCCAAGAAAAGGTCACCACCTTACAAAATAACTTGGATCAGTTGATACCAGGATTAGTACCATTACTATTAACTTTCTTATGTATGTGGTTACTTCGCAAAAAAGTATCACCTATTTTAATTATTCTTGGATTATTTATTGTGGGTGTAGTTGGCCATGTAATAGGCCTTTTATAAAGCATAACGTTTTATAAAATTTTCTTAAAAGGCACTATATTTTAATATATAGTGCTTTTTATATATCGTCATCTTATTATAACGTCTCAATAAAGTAGCTATTTTCAACCCACTTTATGGTTTAAATAGTAGTATAATTTACAAAACACCAACTTACTTATGGATAATAATGGCTCAATCATTAAACACTAAAGTAGACTTAACCATTCAAGCAACTGCTTTCGTTGGTTTTTCAGAGTATGGCAACATAATGATCGGTGACAAAGCCTTTGAGTTTTACCACCAGCATGACCCTCGCAAATATATTCAAATACCATGGGATGAAATTGATTATGTTATTGCATCAGTCCTGTTAGGTGGCAAATGGATTCCCCGTTATTCTATTCAGACTAAAAAAAATGGAACTTTCACCTTTGCATCTAAAGAACCCAAAAAAGTATTAAAAGCTATTCGAGTTTATGTTGACGGGCAAAAAATGGTCAGATCACTTAGTTTCTTTGATGTTCTAAAACGGGCTTTTATAAAGAAAAAAACAAAAAAATAATGTATACCCAAAAAATTATTGGTTAATCTTTAATATTATTATTCTTAATAAAATTATAGAGTTTTTCGGCCTGTTGAGATAGCTGCCTTTCTTTTTTCTTAATTAAATATACTGCTCGTTTTAATGAAAGGTCTTTAAAGGGAATAATAGCAATATTATCATGTTCAAACTGAAACAACGTTAACCCTGTAGTGATGCTAACGCCTTGGTTTACAGCAATCAAACCCATCATAGTAGTTAATTGTCTGACCTCCATAGTGTATTGAATATTATATAATTGAGTTAGTTGATCTGTATAAAGTCGAATGCTTGTACCTTGGGAAAATGCAATAAATTGCTGACCTTCCAAATCTTTTAATTGAACAGAATCTTTTTTAGCTAACTCATTTTGTCTATGACAAATTAAATAAAAGTCATCCGAAAATAAAAGTTCAGCTTGAATATCCTTTAACGTTGGTGTCCCTGCTGCAATGGCAATATCAGCTGAATTATCAATAATGGCATGTAAACACCTATCCCATTGAGTATCCAAAATTTTAACCCTGATTTCAGGATTTTCTAAATAAAATTTTGCGATTACTTCAGGCAACCATTTCACGGCTAAAGAAGGTAGAACAGCGACAGTAATACAGCCTTCTTCACCATTCGCATAACGTTTAATGTTTTCAATGGTATTATCATAACTATGGACAAGATTACGAGCTAATTCGATAAAATAAAATCCATCAAAATTAAGCTGAACTTTTCTTGTATCACGATCAAATAACCTAAAGCCAATTTCTTGTTCTAATGTAGCAATAAGAGCACTAAAAGCTGGTTGGGACAAATTGACTAATTCCGAAGCTTTAGTAAAATTTTCCATTTCCGCCAAAGCCAAAAACGCACGTAACTGTTTGATAGATATATTCATATTATAATTAATTTATCTCTCATAATTTGCCAGCATTATAAAAAAGAATCCATCATTTTTATTTAAATGCTAATTTATCGCCATAACAAAACTCTATCACATTTTTTATTTATTTTAACAAGTTATCAAAATCAATTTTTATTTTTTGTGACCTACGTTTAGGTAAAAATTTAAAAATTTTTTAAGAAAAAAATAACTATATGAATAACAAAAACTTTAATCAAAAAAATATATTTAGTTAAATGCTGTACTTATTTGTATTTCAAATAAATGGCGACTTATTTTCATTACAACTATATCTATATCTTATTCAAATAATTGTTTGCTTTTGAGTTATGTATTATATGGCAAATTTATTTGAATAAGGAGAGCATCTATGTTAGCACTTACAGGCATATTAACTATTGTCGTTATGCTTTATTGCATAATGTCAAAGCGAATGTCGCCCATTGTAGCATTAATTATTATTCCCACGATTGGCGCTTTAATTGCTGGTTCGGGTTTAGAAACACCAAAATATATTGTAGCAGGGATAACAAAGCTTGCCCCTATGGCCGCTATGTTTGTATTTGCAATTACCTTTTTTGGTGTTATTACTGATGCGGGAATGTTTGATCCAATTATAAAACGTATATTACGTTTTGTTGGCACTAACCCTATCAGAATTATTATTGGCACAGGAATCCTAGCATTAATTGCCCACTTAGATGGTAATGGAGCTGTAACCTTTTTAGTCACGATCCCCACTATGTTACCTTTATTCACAAAACTAGGTATGGATAAACGTATGCTCATAGGTATTACCGCATTGAGTGCTGGTGTCAATTTTTTACCATGGACAGGACCAATGATCCGTGCTGCTAGCGCATTAAATATCTCGACTCATGATCTTTTTGTACCACTTATTCCAGCCCAAATAGTTGGACTTACATTTATGATATTTATGGGCTATTACTGGGGTAAAAAGGAACAAAAGCGTCTAGGACTAACTAAAGAAGGGATGCTTGCTAATAGCAATGTTTCACATCATGAAAAAGAATTAACAGAAGAAGAGAAAAAACTTCGTCGCCCTCATTTATTTTGGGTTAATATCGGCCTAGTTGTTGCTGTTTTATCTACCATGATATTTACACGTATCTCCCCAACTGTTGCTTTTATGATTGCATTAACACTAGCATTGATGATCAACTACCCTAATGTCAAAATGCAGTCTGAACGCATTAATGCCCATGCAAAAGCCGCACTAATGATGGCCAGTATTTTATTCGCAGCAGGAGCATTTACTGGTATTATGACTGGTTCTGGTATGCTTAAAGCAATGTCTGAATCTGCAGTTAACTTTATTCCTCAACATTTTGCCAGCCATGTACCATTTATCACTGGTATTGTCTCAATGCCACTAAGCCTTATTTTCGATCCTGACTCTTATTATTTCGGTATTATGCCAGTCGTTGCTAATACGGTTGAAATGTTAGGTATCCCAAGTATTCAAGTTGCTCAAGCCTCTATTATGGGACAAATGACAACTGGTTTCCCTGTTAGTCCATTAACGCCTGCCACATTCTTACTTGTCAGCCTTGCTGGTGTAGATTTAGCTGATCATCAAAAATTTAGTATTCCAGTTTTATGGTTAGCAAGTATCATCATGACTGTTGCTTGTGTTGTAACTGGCGTATTTCCGATTTAAATTACAAGAGGTATTTAATTATGAAAAAAATAAGAATTGGTTGTGGAGCTGGTTATGCTGGCGATCGTATTGAACCGGCCGTAGAGTTAGCACAAAAAGGACAAATCCAATATTTAGTTTTTGAATGCTTGGCAGAACGAACTATTGCAATAGGTCAAAAACAAAAACAGACTAATCCAAATGCTGGGTTTAATGAATTACTTGAAGCAAGAATGCGTGCCGTATTACCACTTTGTGTTCAAAATAAAATAAAAATTATCACCAATATGGGATCGGCTAATCCACAAGCAGCAGGAAAAGCAATCCAATCGATTGCTCAATCGCTAGGTTTAGCTGGATTAAAAATTGCTATTGTTGAAGGTGATGATGTTTATCAATCTGTTGTTGAACAAGATCTTAAACTTGATGATATTAACAAAAAAGTTTCCGAATCCGATAAAAAAATCGTCTCGGCTAACGCCTATTTGGGTTGTGAAGCATTAGTTGATGCACTTAAAGCTGGTGCTGATATTGTTATTACTGGACGAGTTGCCGATCCATCTCTATTTCTATCACCAATGATTTACGAATTTGGTTGGTCATTAACTGACTGGGATAAATTAGGTAAAGGCACTTTAATTGGGCACTTACTCGAATGTGCAGGTCAAATAACTGGCGGTTATTACGCTGATCCGGGTTACAAAGATGTACAAGGACTTGCTCGTTTAGGCTTTCCTATTGCTGAAATAAGCGAAAATGGTGAAGCATTTATTACCAAAGTTCCTGAATCTGGAGGTTGTGTTAATGTAGATACTTGTAAAGAACAAATGCTATATGAAATACATAATCCTGAATATTATATTACCCCTGATGTCGTCGCCGATTTTTCAAAAGTAACTTTCAAAGAAATCGCAAAAGATCAAGTCGCAGTAACCGGTGCTACGGGCAGAGAGCAAACTAAAACATTAAAAGTGTCAGTTGGTTACCTAGATGGTTTTATAGGCGAAGGGGAAATGAGCTATGCAGGACCTGGTGCAGTAGATCGCGGTCAATTAGCACTTGATATAGTCAAAGAACGCTTATCAATCATTGGGGTAAATGCCGATGAATTACGTTTTGACCTTATTGGAGTCAACTCTTTACATGGAAGTAAACTATCTCAAGCAAGCAAACCTTATGAAGTTAGAGTTCGTGTTGCAGGACGTTTTAAAAGTAAGTCTGATGCAAGCTTAATAGGTAACGAAGTTGAAGCACTCTATACCAATGGTCCAGCTGCTGGAGGAGGAGCTTATAAATCAGTTAAAGAGATTGTTGCTATGGACTCGACACTGATTGAAAGAACACTCGTCAAACCTGTTATCAGCTATTTGGAGGTATAAAATGAAACTAAGACAGCTTGCGCATTCAAGAACTGGAGATAAAGGAAATATATCTAACATTTCTGTCATTGCTTATGACATCAATAACTATGAAAAACTAAAGGCCACAGTAACCGCTGATAAAGTAAAAGAATTCTTTTCAGATACGGTAAAAGGAAAAGTAATTCGTTATGAACTACCTAATATTGGTGCATTAAATTTTGTCATGTACGAAGCATTAGGCGGTGGCGTTACACGTTCTTTAGCTCTCGATATGCATGGTAAAGGCCTTAGTGCTGCATTGATGGATATGGATATAGAATAACGCTTTTCCTATATTTATATTGTATATTATGACTTAAAAGTCCCACAAAGTTAATTGTTGGGACTTTTATTTATTCTATTTTCAATAAATATACTTTTTAAGCTACTACTTGGTATTGATAATAAACAGCCATTGCACTTTTTGCTAGAAAGAGTATAATTCTGGGGCTTTGATTTTGTCCGTGTTGGGCAGAAAAAAGATTATTTTTTAATTTAAGAGGATGTTATGGTAACTATTCGTTTAGCTCGTGGTGGCTCTAAAAAGCGCCCTTTTTATCAAGTAGTTGTCACTGATAGCCGTAACCCACGTGATGGTCGTTTTATTGAGCGCGTTGGCTTTTTTAATCCAATTGCACAAGGTAAAGCAGAAGAATTACGTTTAGATCTTGATCGCGTAAATCATTGGGTTGGTTTAGGTGCAACAGTTTCTGATCGTGTTAACGCATTGATCAAACAAGCACAAAAAGCTGCTTAATTTAGTAATTAATAGTCCTGTAATGATGAATACTGAGAATCTCATTGTTGTTGGTAAACTTGGTTCAAGCTACGGCATTCGCGGATGGCTCAGGATTTTTTCGTTTACAGAATTTCCAGATAACATTTTTGATTACACCCCTTGGTATATCCAGCGTGCTGGGCAATGGCAAGAAGTAATCGTAGAAAGCTTTAAACCACATAATCATGATATGATTGTGAAACTCAAAGGCATTGATGATCGAGATCAAGCAATTGCATTAACCAATATCGAAGTATTTGTTGATGCAGAAAAATTACCAACACTTAGTAATGGTGATTTTTATTGGAAGGATCTCATTGGCTGTCGAGTCAAAACAGTTAATGGTTATGATTTAGGCCTGGTTACAGATTTAATGGAAACCGGCTCTAATGATGTATTGGTCGTTAAAGCAAACCTAAAAGATGCATTTGGAGCAACAGAACGTTTGATTCCTTTTGTTGAAGATCAATTTATTAAACAAGTAGATTTAACAACAAAAACGATTGTGGTCGATTGGGATCCAGCTTTTTAATTGGTAAGGTAAAACTATGTGGATTGGCATTATTAGCCTTTTTCCCGAAATGTTTCAAGCCATTACCTGTTATGGCGTGACTGGTCGAGCAGTTAAAAACGGACTGTTAACAATAGATTATTGGAACCCGCGCGATTTTGCGCATGATAAGCATAAGACTGTTGATGACAGACCTTATGGTGGCGGTCCAGGCATGTTAATGATGGTACAACCACTAAGAGACGCAATTCATGCGGCAAAAGTAGTAGCTGGGGACGATACAAAAGTAATCTATCTTTCCCCACAAGGGCGCAAATTAAACCAACAAGGTGTTTGCGAATTGTCCCAAAATGAAAAACTAATTTTAATTTGTGGACGATACGAAGGCATAGATGAACGCGTTATCCAAACCGAAATTGATGAAGAATGGTCAATTGGGGATTACGTGTTAAGTGGCGGTGAATTACCGGCGATGACAATGATTGATGCACTTGCAAGATTTATTCCTGGTGTATTAAATCACCAATCATCAGCAGAGGAAGACTCTTTTGCTAACGGTTTACTTGATTGTCCACACTATACTCGGCCTGAGGTGTTAGATGGAATGGCGGTGCCTGATGTGTTAATGTCTGGTCACCATGAAGCGATTCGTCGTTGGCGATTAAAACAATCACTAGGACGAACTTGGTTAAGAAGAGAAGATCTTCTTGCAAATCTAGCTCTGACTGATGAAGAGCAATGTTTACTTGCTGAATTTAAACATGAATACAGCAATAAACAAAGCAATTAATATTTCAGTGTAACTAGCATAAGAGATAACATTATGAAAAATGCAATTATTCAGCAATTAGAACAAGAACAAATGAAAAAAGACATCCCGTCTTTTCGCCCTGGTGACACGGTTGAAGTAAAAGTATGGGTTGTTGAAGGTAACAAAAAACGTCTTCAAGCTTATGAAGGTGTCGTCATTGCGATTCGTAATCGTGGTTTACATTCTGCATTTACAGTACGTAAAATTTCGAATGGCGAAGGTGTTGAACGAGTATTCCAAACTCACTCACCAATTGTTGATTCAATTACTGTGAAACGTCGTGGTCAAGTACGTCAAGCTAAACTTTACTACTTACGCGAACTTCGTGGTAAAGCGGCTCGAATTAAAGAGCGCCTTAACTAATTTTTTATTGGCTATCAATAAAAAATATCAGATTAAGATGGTCACCTTTATGGTGACCGTTTTTATATATGATAAAAATAATGTCAACGTAGCAATAACGTTGATAAATTGACGTAGTTTAAAAAATTAATATAAAAGATGAGCTATGATTGACTATATTTTTGCTATTTTATCCACAACAGTAAAATTATTTGCATTAATGACGCCGCCTGCTGTCCTGAGTGCATTTTTAAGTGGCACCAAACAATATGATGAACAGCTACGACGCAAAACTGCACTCAAAACATCTTGTTCTGTTTTTATCATTGGCATTGTACTATTCTTTTTTGGTAACACCATGTTTAGCGTTTTTGGCTTTACTCTTGATGCATTTCGTATTGGTTCAGGAGTATTATTGTTCATTACTGCAGTTTCGCTTATGAACGATTCGCCAGAAAAAAACAAAATTAACAGTGACGATGATATTAGTGTTGTCCCACTTGCTATCCCACTATGTATGGGGCCTGCATCTATTGGTACTATCATCGTTATGGGCACAAGCTCAATTGGAATTGTATCAAATACGGTTGGCGCTATTTCATTATTTGTTGCATCACTGGGAATTTACATTATGCTGCTATGCGCCAAAACTATTGCAAAAGTATTAAAAAATACAGGTATTGCGATTTTATCAAAACTAACAGGATTACTCATATCAGCCATTGCAGCACAAGTTGTATTTACGGGAATATCCGCCTTTTTAAAATAACCAAATAAAATAATTCAAAACTGATTGTATGTAATCACACTTAAATAATATTGCTAAATGATTACATACAATTACATTAATAACTTTTAATTGGATTTCGCTTTTTATAAAAAAAGTAAGAGATAAGAATAGCGATAACTAAAACCACTTCTGACAACAAAATAAAGTAACCCGACTCGCCAAACCACACTCCAATAATAATAACAATATTCATAATAATAGAAATGACTGCAAGCCAAGGAAACAATGGTGATTTGAACTTAATCATCTCTTTAGGATATTTACCACTATTCACCCCATGACGAAATTGATACTGGCACCAAGCAATAATAATCCACGCAAAACACCCAACTTGGCCAGTGCTTGCGACTAAATAAATATAAAGCTTTTCGGCTGCAATGTACTTAGAAAACAATGAGACTAATGCAATAATAGCAATAAATAATATACCTTTTGTAGGCACACCTCGTTGATTGACTTCTGAAAAATATTTTGGTGCCAAATTATCTTGAGCCATAGACCATAACATTCTTGAACTAGCATAAATTGCTGAGTTGGCTGCAGATATAGCTGCACAAAAAATAACAAAAAGCATCATATACGAAGCAAATGTAATTCCGGCTTGGTTAAATACCCATACAAACGGGCTAATTTCATCATGTACTGTTCCGTATGGATAAACAAGTGCTAAAACGGCAATAGCTAAAACATAAAATAAAATAATACGAAAAGCAACGCCAGTAATAATTTTAGGTAATACTGATTGAGGAGATTGCGCTTCACCTGCAGCATTCCCAATTAATTCGATGCCTTGAAATGAGTAAGTCACAATAGTCATACAAACAAAAATTGCAAAAAAACCATTGGGAAACCACCCACTCTCTGTTCTAAATGTTGGAAATACCTGTGTTTGGGTATATTGGTGATAAAGTAAATAAACACCAATACAAATAAAAGCAATAATCGCAAATACCTTGATCATTGAAAAGCAATACTCACTTTCGCCAAATGCACGAACCGAAATTAAATGCACTGACGTGATAATAACTAAAATGAAAAGGCTAAAAATATAGATAGGGATGGAAGGAAAAACTTGGTTAGCGATCATTGATGCTGCAGTCAAATCGGCAGCCATAGATAGCACCCAACTTAACCAATATAACCAACCTATTGTATAACTCCAAATTGGATTGGGTATAAACATTAACGCATAATGTTGAAAAGAGCCTGCATGAGGGAATGCACAAGAAAGCTCGCCTAAACATAACATAGTTGAAAGCATTATGCAGCCTGCCATTAAATAGGCGATAATGGTTCCTAATGGCCCAACCGTACTCAGTGGAGATGCGATACCGATAAATAACCCAGTACCAATCGAACCACCTAAAGAAATCATCAAGAGGTGACGATTTTTTAAATTTTTCTTTAAACTACTGGGATAAGGGCTTTCTTGTGATTCTGATGTTGTCATGTAAACCGCCTAATAATCAATAAAAACTGCTGGTTGTCCAGCAGCTAACACAATTAATAAATAAACCGTTTTTCTACACCATTTGTTTGGCAAGCCATAAGTAAAGCGGTGTAATCAAGTTCAAAACCGATCATATCACCGATATGTAATGTTGCAGAAACATCGTCAATATCAACAATAGTATGATCGCTCGTTTGCCCTAAAACAGTAATCTTATTATTGATAGGCACGCAGCTTTCCGCAGGTACATCTTGCCGTCCAAACGCAAGAAGTGCTCGTTTGCGTGTACCGTTATCAACAAACGTTTTACTGTTTAAAAATGCATCTACACCTAATTCACCAACAGGAACCGTTGGCTTGCTATTAACTTCAATAACTTGCGCATATAATTTATACAAATTACTACACGCTTTATCAACAGGCTTGTTTGAATGATGAAATTCATCCAGATATTTCATATCTACATACTCAATACCAAACTCATGCAAACCACCTATTCTTAAGTGATTCAACCCTTCTGGCCAAATACCTTTATCTAATAGATGGTAGCTTGTACAATTACCAGCTGATAAATATTTAATTTTAATATTACAAGACTCTTCTACTTTACGCGCAATATGTAAAAAGTCTACTCCATTTTTTACTGTTGGTAAAACGGTACCATAACAGTTAAAATTGGTGCCAAGCCCATAGAGCTCAACACCCGGTAAAGAAAGAATTAATTTAACCATATCAATAATTTCATCAATATGTTCAAACCAAATACCTTCTCGTAAATCCCCCATATCTACCATCAATAAAACTTGATGAATTTTTTGTTGCTTAACTGCTTCATCAGAAAGAGCTTGAATAACTTGTTTTTCGCTATTTAGGCTAATATCAGCATATTTAACCACATCACTAATTTCACTTAAACAAGGACTACGCAATAAGCATGTTTTACAATTTAAAGCTTCTTTCAATTTTTTTAAATTGTAAGTTCTTGACTCGGCAATCACATCAATACCGCCGTCAAGTACAGCTTTGGCGGTTTCTATGCAGCCATCAAAAACTTTATTAACAGCCATCACTTCAATACCGTGTTTAGCTAATAACTCTTTTTCAACACGAGCATTATTTCTTAATTTGCGCAAATCAATTTCTAATATAGGTTTGTACATACACTTACTCCTCTATATATTGTTACTACTGCAAACGGTTACGCTTTTGTGCTCGATAGTAAATCCACTCAGCTAAACCAATAGCAAGCACAGCACCACCTACTATTTTGGCAATATACTCAACATATCCCCCCATATCAATTTGGGCTGGTGGAATAAAGACCAAAATTACAGCAAATAGCGTTGATAAAAACCCTAATGCAGGTAAAACAATCGGCATAACCTTACCTGGAATTTTAAAGCTACGCGGTACATCAGTTTGAGTAAATCGTAAACGATAATACGCAATAAACATCACTAAATACGGAATAAAATAACAAATTGTTGTAAGTGCTGTTAACATCCAATATGCCGCAGCAATACTTGGTGACACAAACGTTGAAAAACAAAGCACAGTCACAATAATTGCTTGAATAATTAAAGCAAAAGCAGGTGTTTTATACACAGGATGCAAGCGACCGATACGTTCACCAAGCAAATTATCTTCTTTTGATGCTTCTTGTAACATATAAATAGGGCCTACTAACCATGAGTTAATTTGTCCTAATGCACCAAAGAATAAACAAATTGCCATAACAGGTAATAACCAAGGCATATGTAATTCATTGGCAGCAGCTTCCATCGCCTGCATAACACCCGCAACAATATCGGTATCTTCTGCAGGTAACAACGTATTAATTGCCCATGAACCCACCATATAAATACCAACAATGACAACAGCTGAAACCAACATTGCTTTTGGAAAATCACGCTGAGGATCACGAGTCCGTCCGGCAATCATTGGCGCCACTTCAAGACCTGCGAACGCAAACATCATGCTAGATAAAAATACGATAGTATCCCAACTACTTAAATCAGGAATCCAATCACTAACATGGCTATAGCTCGTTGCCATTGGATGCCCCATTAATAACCATACAATAGCTAAAACAATAAGAATAGCAGCAGGAATAAATACACCAAGCCATGCACTAACACTATTGATAATTTTAGTCCATTGCATTCCCCTAATATTCATTAGTGTCAAAATCCAAAAGACAACCATAGAACCAACACCAATAAATACTTGGTTTTGAGCTAAATCAGCACTAAACATATACCCTATTGCGGTAAAACCAAATTGCAACATTAATGGGAAGAAAAGCACACAAGAAAACAAAAAGCAAACAACAACAATCCAACCAATACGTTTACCAAATGCTTCTTTTACCCACACAAAAATTCCACCATCTTTTGGCCAACCGGTTGAAAGTTCACCACACACCATCGCTAATGGAAAGAATAAACAAAATGCGGCAAGTAACCAAAGTACCATTGCTGACGCACCATAAGGAGCAACATTCGGAATTTGGCGTAAACTCAGTATTGCAATGACATTCATAAACACAATGTCTTTAATACCCAGTAAACTTGAATCTTTAGAATCACTCATAATAACCTCACTTTATAATATCTGGAGCATAAAATGCCCCAGATATTGATGATTAATAGATGTCGTACCCAACCATATCTTCGTAAGTGTCCTCACGGCGAATCAATCGATCTTTACCCTCTTTATCTATCATTACAACAGCGGTACGAGGACGATTGTTATAAACAGTTTGGCTTTCGATGGTATAAGCGCCAGCATCAAGGAAAGCAACAATATCGCCGATTTGAGTATCTTTCGGCATTAAGAATTCTTCACCTTTAACACCGACATGGAAGTAGTCACCCCCATCACATAAAGGACCTGCCAATTTGATGTATTCATCGTGTGTTTCATTGATTTTTGAAGCATTATAAACATAGAAGAACCAATCAAAATGTTGACTATCAGATAAAACACTATAACCTGCATCAACAAATTTCCACTCAACATGTTCTTCAATGTTACCGTCTAAATCATAATTAGTTTTACGTTTTTCACAGGCAATTTCAGTTACAAGCACACCTGCTGAACCAGTTACTTTACGACCTGGCTCAATACAGATTTCAACATCAGTGCGCCATTTGTGTACTTCACTAATAACGGCATCAGCAAAATCTTGTGCAGTAATGCCTGCATACATATTATCTTCTAATGGATTACCATTTTCTTCGTCATATTTATATGGAACAGGAATTCCCCCGCCTACATTGATTAAATCAAATTTAATACCAAGCACTTCTTCTAAGCGACGTGATTCATCAACTAAAACCTTCGTTGCTTTAGCAAAAGGCTCTGCTTCAGGCACCTGATCACCAACATGCATATGTAAACCACGTAAATGAACATATGGCATTGCCAAAATATGACGACATGTCTCTTCTGCTTGTTCTAAATCAATACCTGATTTAGCATGATAAGCCGTTACCAATTCTGCGTGAGTTGCTGATGGAACATTTGGCTCAACACGCACACAAACATTTGCTACTTTTTTCAAACGTTTTGATATTTCATCAATAATATCAAGTTCATATAAACTATCTACGTTGATAATATAAAGATCATTTTGAATAGCAAATTCTAAATCCACAGGTTTTTTAACAACACCATTGAAAACAATTTGGCTACCAGGAAAACCGATTTCTAAACATTTACGCACTTCAAACATTGAGTTGGCTTCTGCGTAAATACCGGCATCTTTAATCGCTTTAAGCACGCCCATTACAGAACAGGTTTTTGACGCATAGAAAATTTTTGTATTTGGATGCGCTTTAAATGCATTTTTGATTTCTTGCACATTACGATCAATTTCCTTTTCAGAAAACACATAAAAAGGGGTTGGATATTTTTCGGCTAACTTTTCTAAATTAATACCATCAAAACATAGTTTGCCACTTTCAGCACTAAAACGACGATCTTTAGTTACAAGATCTGTACGTATTTTGTTATAATTTGACATAATTGCGTCAGACATATGACCTCCAGTTAATTAATACATAAAAGAACATAATGAATAAGAAAAATGGCTTCTCACCTGTAATGCAATCAGTATGCCAAATAAAAAAACAATAATAATCATTAAGTTAAAAAACAATCGTCATAAACAAAATTAGTCATATAGTGTAAAATATATCTTTATGACAAAAATCCGTCATTCCAGTGAGAGTTGAAAAGGATTTAAATTAACCTAAGCAAGATCTAAAAAATAATTCAAAATTAAAAGGCACTAATATCATGACAATCGATCCTGAATTATTACAATCGCTAGATATATTTAAACATTTTTTTGATCTAATCCATCAACCAATAGCCATTATCAATAAGGAAGGAAAATATATTTATTATAATCAAGAAAGTGCAGAACTAGATGGTTATCCGATGGAGCAAGCTATTGGTAAACCCATACTCAAAGTTTATCCAAAGATGAGAAAAGAAGACAGCACCATGCTGCAAGCTCTACAACAAGGCAAAGAATATCAAGATAATTACCAAAGCTATTACAATCATGTCGGCAAACTTGTTGATTACATGCACACAACAGTGCCACTTTATAACACAAATAAAGAAATTATCGGCGCAATAGAAATAGGACGAAATTTATCTACTGTAAGGCAATTACAAGATCAAGTATTTACCTTAAATAGCAAGTTATACCAAAACAAAGAACAGCCATTACCCGAAATTGTTTTTGTTTCACAAAAAATGCAACAGGTTATCGACCAAACCAATGTGTTAGGAGCAAATGATGTTCCTGTATTAATTGTTGGCGAAACAGGTACAGGTAAAGAGCTATTTGCCCGTTTAATACACCAAACAAGCCAACGCCGACAAAAACCTTTCATATCCCTTAATTGTAGCGCATTGCCGACAACACTAATTGAGAGCACATTATTTGGTACAGTAAAAGGCGCATTCACGGGTGCAGAAACTCGACAAGGTTATTTAGAACTTGCCAATGGTGGTACCTTATTTCTTGATGAATTAAATGCCATGCCTTTAGATATGCAAAGCAAATTATTACGATTCTTACAGGAAAAAACCTATTGGCCACTAGGTGGTAATAAAGAAATGTATTCTGATGTTCGTATTGTCGCAGCGATGAACGAATCACCAACAGAATTACTAAAAACAGGAAAAATGAGGAACGACCTATTTTATCGATTAAACGTTGGCTTAATAAAGCTCCCAGCTTTACGCGACAGAACAGAAGACATCCCTGTTTTAGCTCGCTATTTTATTGATAAACATAAAAACGATATAAATATCATCATCAGCGGTATCAGTGAACATGCGCTACAACAATTAATATCAGCTCCTTGGCCTGGCAATGTCCGGATGCTTGAAAATGCAATAGTCAGAAGTATGGTATTACAAAGCGAACCCGGTGAATTACAGCATATCACACTTGATGACGAGCTATTTGATCTCAATAGTTCATTTTATCAGGACGAGAACAGCAGTAAACCAGACCAAACAACACCAAACAGATCACAACACGGAAAAAACTTAACCCAACAAGTAGAAAACTATGAACGACAACTTATCATTGATGCCTTAAATCAAGCCAATGGTAAAATTATCACAGCGGCAAAAATATTAAATATTTCACGCACAACTTTACAATATAAAGTCAAAAAATATCATATACAAATGGGGGTAATTAATGATTAATCTAATCCCCCCAAAACAATCAATCAAACGCTTGAGCACAAGCGAAAGCACTACTCCAAGCCCATTGAAAATTATACCCTCCTAGCCAACCTGACACATCAACAACTTCACCAATAAAATAAAGATTGGGTTGCTTTTTTGCCTCCATAGTTTTTGATGATAACGCATCAGTACTTACCCCACCTAATGTTACCTCGGCAGTACGATACCCTTCCGTACCATTAGGGACAATGGACCATTGCGTCAAGGTATCATAAAGATTTTGTTGCTGTTTAGGAGTAAGTTGCTTCACCATTAAATCAGACACTAAATTTAATTGTATTAATGCTTCAATGAGTCTTTTAGGTAAAATCTGCGCTAAACAATTTTTTATATTTTGATTACGATTTGCTTCAAGTAATGGTTTAAATTCCGTTTCGAATTGCCTATCAGGTAACAAATTAATCTTAATTGCTTCACCAGTTTGCCAATAGCTTGAAATTTGCAAAATGGCAGGACCTGATAATCCCCGATGAGTAAATAACAGATTATCTTTAAAACAAATTTTTGAGTTCGACACTTCAACTGGCACCGAAATACCAGACAGCGTTGACAGCACCTCTAACAAAGGTTTATGCAGTGTAAAAGGCACTAAGCCAGCCTTTACAGGAACAACCGGCAGATCAAATTTTTCGGCAATTTTATATCCTATCGACGTCATACCCAACGCAGGCATAGATAACCCACCTGTTGCAATAATAACTTTATCACTCTCAATCACACCTTTTGAAGTATGTAATTTAAATTTCTCAGTATTAGATTCAATATCATTAAGTTGCGTTTGCAACATAAAACTCACACCACCTTTTTGACACTCTTTAACTAACATATTCACAATCAGTTGAGCTGAATCATCACAAAACAACTGCCCATGATCTTTTTCGTGATAAGCGATATGATATTGATTAACCAAATGAATAAAATCCCACTGCGTATAACGTTTTAATGCCGATTTACAAAAATGCGGATTTTGGGACAAATAATGCTTAGCCTCAATATTCAAGTTAGTAAAATTACATTTACCTCCGCCAGACATTAAAATTTTGCGTCCTACCTTTTTACCATTATCAATCACAGTAACATCATAGCCCTTTTGCCCCAGCAAGCTGGCACAAAAAAGCCCTGCAGCGCCAGCGCCTACAATTGTAATTTTCGTTTGCATAATTGAGATATTAAAAATTGAAAGATAATAAATTATAACAGTATACAACCACTACTAATAGCCATTGAATTTTGCAATATGTTTTATACTAAAATAAACATTTTAATGAAACTTTTTAACAAAAAAGAAAAAGAACTTATATCCAAAATATCCGCCCAAATTACCAGAATCTAGTGTTAACTTATAAAACCATTAAAAATCATAGCAATAATTACCATTATTAGCTTTATTAATAACGTCAATGACAGTTATTAAAAGATTGACTTATAAGTAATATTTATTTGACCAAAATACGATTTTTCTTTAATTTCATAGCCAATATGGGATTAATGCCTATACCTTCTCAAATTATAAAAGCGATGAACTAGAGGCAATGATATGTTATATAACCAGCATCATGAAAAAGATAACTGCGGATTTGGGCTAATTGCTCACATTGAAGGGCAACCAAGTCATAAAGTGGTGCGTACAGCAATTCACGGTTTAGCCAGAATGCAACACCGTGGCGCCATTTTATCTGATGGAAAAACAGGCGATGGTTGCGGTCTTTTATTACAAAAACCTGACCGTTTTTTTAGATTAGTAGCACAAGATGCAGGTTGGCGATTAGCGACCAATTACGCCGTTGGTATGCTGTTTTTAAGCCAAGACGAAAAAGAAGCACAAGCAAGCCGCGAGATTGTTGAAGAGGAATTAGCTGAAGAAACCTTATCTATTCTAGGTTGGCGCGAAGTACCGATTGATAAAAGCGTACTGGGTGAAATAGCATTATCATCACTACCCAAAATAGAACAAGTGTTTGTCAACGCCCCAGCCGGTTGGACAAAAATCGATTTAGAGCGTCGTTTATATATGGTACGTCGTCGAATTGAAAAACGGGTGAAAGACGACACATTTTACGTTTGCAGCTTCTCCAATCAGGTCAATATCTATAAAGGCTTATGTATGCCTAAAGATTTACCTCGATTCTATTTAGATTTGGCCGATATCCGCATGGAAACGGCTATTTGTCTATTCCATCAACGGTTTTCAACTAATACCGTGCCACGTTGGCCATTAGCGCAACCTTTTCGCCATCTGGCGCATAATGGTGAAATCAATACCATCGAAGGTAACCGCCAATGGGCAAAAGCGCGCTCATACAAATTTAAAACGCCACTCATTCCTGACTTACAAGATGCCGCACCGTTTGTTAATGTCACCGGATCTGATTCGAGTTCCTTAGATAACATGCTAGAGCTATTCCTTGTTGGGGGGATGGATATTGTACGAGCTATGCGCCTGCTTGTACCTCCTGCTTGGCAAAATAACCCTGACATGAACGAAGACCTGCGTGCCTTTTTCGATTTCAACTCAATGCATATGGAGCCTTGGGATGGGCCTGCGGGTATTGTCATGTCGGACGGACGTTATGCGGCATGTAATTTAGACCGTAATGGATTACGTCCTGCCCGTTATGTAATAACGACAGACAAACTTATTACCTGTGCCTCTGAAATTGGTATCTGGGACTACCAACCTGATGAAGTTGTCACTAAAGGCCGTGTTGGTCCGGGTGAATTATTAGTTATCGATACCGAAGAAGGTCGCATATTACAATCGTCTGAAACAGATAACGATTTACAAAAACGTCATCCTTATAAAGAATGGATGGCAAAAAATGTTAAACAGCTAATACCATTTGAAAACCTACCTGATGATAACATTGGTTCACGTAATTACGACGATACGTTACTTGCCACTTATCAAAAACAGTTTGGTTATAGCGCTGAAGAGCTTGACCAATGCATTCGTGTACTCGGTGAAAATGGCCAAGAAGCCACGGGCTCAATGGGTGATGATACGCCGTTTGCCGTATTATCAAGTAGACCTCGTTTAATTTATGACTATTTCCGCCAAAAATTTGCACAGGTCACAAATCCACCTATCGATCCACTACGTGAAGCACATGTTATGTCGCTTTCAACCAGCATCGGTCGAGAAATGAACGTATTTGCCGAAGCAGAAGGTCAAGCGCATCGCGTGGCATTTAAATATCCCGTTTTAGTTTATTCTGATTTACAACAATTAACCGCGTTAGAGTCGCGTTACTACAAATCAGAAACATTAGACATCACTTATGACATTGATGGCAGCTTACGTGATGCCATTGAACAATTATGTGGTGATGCCGAAGCAAAAGTGCGTAATGGCACAGTCTTACTGATTTTATCAGATAAAAACATCGCGGCCGATCGCTTACCAATTCCGGCACCAATGGCGGTTGGTGCTGTACAACAGCGCTTAGTTGAAAAGAATTTACGTTGTGATGCCAATATCATTGTTGAAACAGCAAGTTGCCGTGATCCACATCAATTTGCAGTACTGCTTGGTTTTGGAGCAACAGCAATTTACCCTTACTTAGCCTATGAAACCTTAGGTCAAATGGTCGATAATGGCACAATAAATAAATCTTATCGCGAAGCAATTCTTAATTACCGCAATGGGATCAACAAAGGCCTATACAAAATCATGTCTAAAATGGGGATATCAACCGTTGCCTCTTACCGCTGCTCAAAACTGTTTGAAGCGGTTGGATTACATAAGGATGTGGTTGAGCTTTGTTTCCAAGGTGTCACTAGCCGTATTAGTGGCGCTAATTTTGATGATTTTACGCAAGACCAATTTAACTTATCGAAAAGTGCATGGTTAAAAAGAAAACCATTAGAACAAGGTGGACTACTTAAATTTGTTCATGGTGGCGAATATCATGCCTATAATCCTGATGTGGTGCAGTCACTACAAAAAGCGGTCAATAATGGCAATTATGACGATTACAAACGTTATACTGATATCGTCAATCATCGCCCTATTACCACATTACGTGATTTATTAAAGCTCAATCCACCTAAAGATGCAGCTATTCCACTGGAACAAGTCGAACCTGAAGAATCACTATTCAAACGCTTTGACTCAGCCGCCATGTCAATTGGTGCGCTAAGCCCTGAAGCGCACGAATCGCTTGCCGAAGCCATGAATACACTCGGTGGTTTCTCCAATTCAGGTGAAGGTGGTGAAGATCCGGCACGCTACAACACCATAAAAGTCTCGCGCATAAAACAAGTTGCATCAGGCCGTTTTGGCGTAACGCCAAGTTACTTAATGAGTGCTGATGTTATCCAAATTAAAGTCGCACAAGGAGCAAAACCAGGTGAAGGTGGTCAGCTACCTGGTGATAAAGTCACACCGTATATAGCAAAATTACGTTTTTCGGTACCCGGTGTCACATTGATTTCGCCACCGCCTCATCACGACATCTATTCAATTGAGGACTTGGCACAACTTATTTTTGACCTTAAACAGATTAACCCTAACGCAATGATTTCGGTCAAATTAGTATCTGAACCGGGCGTTGGAACCATTGCAACTGGTGTTGCTAAAGCTTATGCTGACCTCATCACCATTTCTGGTTATGACGGGGGAACCGGAGCTAGCCCATTAACATCGGTCAAATATGCCGGCTCACCTTGGGAACTTGGTCTGGTTGAAACACAACAATCCTTAGTCGCCAATGGATTACGCCACAAAATCCGTCTACAAGTTGACGGTGGATTAAAAACCGGTACCGATATTGTCAAAGCTGCCATTTTAGGGGCAGAAAGCTTCGGATTTGGAACTGGTCCAATGGTCGCCTTGGGTTGTAAATATCTGCGTATTTGTCACCTTAATAACTGTGCAACAGGTGTTGCAACACAAGATGAAAAATTACGTAGCGAGCACTATCATGGCCTGCCTGAAAAAGCCATGAACTACTTCCGCTTTATTGCACGTAATACACGAGAAGTGATGGCAGAACTAGGCGTAAGTCGGATTGTCGATTTAATCGGACGGACTGATTTATTATTAGAACTCGATGGCATCACAGCGAAACAACAAAAACTAGATCTATCTGGACTGCTAAAAACAGCCACTCCACTCGAAGGTAAACCGGTTTACTGCATAGAAGATAACAAACCTTTTGATAAAGGGGTACTCAATAAAGAGATCATCACGCAAGCACAACAATTTGTTGATAACCGTCAAAGCAAAAGCTTCTATTTTGACATTCAAAACACCGATCGCTCGGTTGGCACAAGCCTATCAGGCTATATTGCCCAAAAATATGGCGATCAAGGCTTAGTCACCGATCCGATCTCGCTAAATTTCAACGGCACGGCGGGGCAAAGTTTTGGTGTATGGAATGCTGGTGGTGTAGATCTAACCCTAACTGGCGATGCCAACGACTATGTTGGTAAAGGCATGGCAGGTGGACGCATTGTCATTCGCCCACCGCAAGGCTCGGCATTTTTAAGTCATGAAGCGACCATCGCGGGTAATACCTGCTTATATGGCGCAACAGGTGGCAAATTATTTGCCGCAGGACGAGCAGGTGAACGATTTGCCGTACGTAATTCCGGCGCCATCAGCGTTGTTGAAGGCATTGGTGATAATGGATGTGAATATATGACAGGCGGTATTGTTTGTATACTAGGAAAAACAGGGGTCAACTTCGGTGCGGGTATGACCGGTGGGTTTGCTTATATCTTAGATGAAGATGGCGAACTACACAAACGCATCAACAAAGAGCTGGTCGAAATGCTAAACGTCGCAAATTACGCCATTCACGAAGAACACCTTCGCGGTTTAATTATGGAACATGCTCAACTAACCCACTCATCACGAGCCGAAAATATTTTGGCTAATTGGGACGATTTTGCCAAACAATTTGTCCTAGTCAAACCAAAATCCAGTGATGTCAAAGCACTACTTGGACACCGCAGTCGATCATCGGCAGAACTGCGCGTTCAAGCACAGTAAGGAGAACACGAAAATGAGTCAAAATGTTTATCAATTTATCGATTTACAACGTGTTGATCCGCCTAAAAAATCGTTAAACATCCGCAAAATTGAATTTGTTGAAATTTACGAAGGCTTTTCTGCCTCGCAATCACAAGCACAAGCCGATCGCTGTCTGGCTTGTGGTAATCCTTATTGTGAATGGCGCTGCCCTGTACATAACTATATTCCCAATTGGTTAAAACTGGTTAACGAAGGTAAAATTCTAGAAGCGGTAGAACTCTCACACCAAACCAACAGCCTGCCGGAAGTTTGTGGTCGAGTCTGTCCACAAGATCGCCTTTGTGAAGGCTCTTGCACCTTAAATGCTGAATTTGGTGCGGTTACCATTGGAAATATTGAACGTTATATTACTGATGAAGCCTTTAAAATGGGGTGGAAACCCAACCTATCGAATGTTGAACAAACAGGGCTAAAAGTCGCCATTATTGGTGCAGGCCCGGCAGGCCTTGCATGTGCTGATGTCTTAGTGCGCAATGGTGTAACACCGGTGGTGTTTGACCGTCACCCTGAAATTGGCGGATTACTAACATTTGGTATCCCTGCTTTCAAATTAGACAAAGAAGTACTCATTAACCGACGCCGCATATTTACCGAAATGGGCATTGAATTCAGACTAAATACCGAAGTGGGCAAAACGGTGCAACTAGCCGACTTAATCAATGAATTTGATGCCGTATTTGTTGGTGCAGGTACTTATCAATCAATGCGAGCAGGACTTGAAAACGAAGATGCTAATGGTGTTTACGACGCACTGCCATTTTTAATTGCCAATACCAAACACCTCATGCAACATCAACAAACCCAAGATGCACCTTACATTGACATGAAAAATAAACGTGTGGTTGTGCTTGGTGGTGGTGATACTGCAATGGACTGTGTACGAACCTCAATTCGCCAAGGTGCTACCGAAGTCACTTGTGCCTATCGCCGAGACGAAGCCAACATGCCGGGCTCAAAGCGAGAAGTTAAAAACGCTAAAGAAGAAGGTGCACAGTTTCAATTTAATGTACAACCACTAAGCATTGAAATTAACAGCGCAGGGCAAGTGACAGGTGTAAAAATGGTTCGCACCGAGCTTGGCGAACCGGACGCAAAAGGTCGACGTTCACCAGTCATGATTGAAGGTTCAGAATTTGTCCTACCTGCCGATGCAGTGGTAATGGCATTTGGATTTAAGCCACATGCTATGCCGTGGTTGGAAGAACAAGGGGTTGATTTTGACGCACAAGGTCGAATCATTGCGCCAGAAGCTAACGGTTACCAAACGAGTAATGCTAAAATCTTTGCCGGTGGCGATGCCGTTCGGGGGTCGGATTTAGTGGTAACGGCGATTAATGAAGGGCGCAAAGCGGCTGAGGGTATTTTGAATTATTTGGAAGTTTGAAGGTTGTTGTAGTTTAAATTAAAATTAAATTAGATATTAGTATAAGCCCGCTTTTTATAAGCGGGCTTTTTAATTGGGTTTTTGGGAAGGATTGTTGTGTTTTTGTAAGGCAGTTTTTGTTAAAAAACAGCCAGAAAAAAACTTTAATAAAATCAATACCTTTTCTGACCGATTTTTGGCGGAAAATTAGGTCTTTTTTGTTCTGGTGCATAGAATGAATTAGGTGCAGTGGTTTCGGACGTTTTGACCTATAGTGAACAAAATAGCTATTGTGACCACGTCCGAGCTAAGGGAATTAAAGCGAATGAACTGCCCCCCAAAAGTTGGATTGTTTAAATCTACTTTTGGGAACAAAATTATGGCAAAAAAATATA
>NZ_WTFC01000126.1:0-290 GCF_009795795.1 Gilliamella sp. Pas-s95
TGCGAAGGAGCTAGTATAAATCACCTTTCTACTTTCTTCACTCCACCGTGTTTAAAATTGCACTTCATGTTTGAATCCAGGAACAGCAAAATAAAAACTTCAATAAAATCAATACCTTTCCTGACCACTTTTTGAGTGTAATTTCATTGCTTTTTAACAAAAAACAATTCACCAAAAAACACCTAAGATTATGTTGTCTGTCTTGTTCCGGCGTCAGAATGTGCCGACAACAGAGTGAGGTTAGCACGCCAAACAGGGATGTTTGGCGAGGCTATTCTCCGTCTGGAACG